>NZ_JBTYMC010000413.1:0-4799 GCF_054880855.1 Streptomyces sp. S6
TCCAGGGCGTCCACGACGAGTTCGGCGCGGTGGTGATCGGCCATGGCATAGCCGACGACCTCGCGGGTGGCCAGGTCCAGCCAGCAGGCGAGGTAGAGCCAGCCCTCGGCCGTCGGCAGGTAGGTGATGTCGCCGACCAGCTTGATCCCGGGACGCCCGGCGTGAAAATCGCGGCCGGTCAGGTCCGGGGCCGGCCTCGCCTTCTTGTCCGGCCGGGTCAGCGAGCTGTGCTTCCGCCGGGTGACGCCCCGGATGTCGCGCTCGCGCATCACGCGGGCGACGCGCTTTCGGTTCACCTGTCGTCCCAGACGCCGGAGTTCGGCATGGACGCGCGGAACACCGTAGGTCTTCCGGGATGCGAGGTGCAGCACGGTGATCTCGTGCGCGAGTGAGTCGTCGGCGGCCTGGCGGGCGCGGCGGGCGGCCTCGCTCTCGCACCAGGCGTAGTAGGAGGAGCGGGCCACGTGCAGAACCCGGCACAGCAGAACGATCGGAAAGTTCGCCTTCTCCGCGTGAACGAACCGGTACAACTCGCTCACCGGTCGTCCTCCTTCACGAAGAAGGCGGTCGCTGAGATGTGAATCCGGGGTCTTCGGGGCAGCGTTCAACGGTCTCTGGACTGCGGCGGGTTGGCGGGGCTGGGTCAGGCAAGTGGCGCCGGGGCAGGTTCGAGGGTGACGTCGAAACCGAGGGCTTCGAGCTGAGCGGTCAGGCGTTTGGCGCGTTGAGCGGGGCTGAAGCGTCGGGCGGCCCAGTCGGGTCCGAGGTCCCGGTAGGGGACGTGGTCATGGACGATGTGCCAGTAGGCGACCACGATGTCGTGGCGGGTCGCGCCGATCGCCTTGAAGCCGCCGGCCCGTCCCTTGATCTGCATGTGATGGGCGGACAGGTAGGTGCCCTTGGCCTTGACCGCGCCCCATGCTGCCTCGGTGAGTGCGGCCTTGAGCCACTTGGGTCCCGGCCGGCTGCGGCCGCCCTTGCGCTTGCCGCCCGAGGCGTGGTTGCCGGGACAGACGCCGGCCCAGGACGCCAGGTGCGCGGAGGTCGGGAAGACGGACATGTCCAGCCCGATCTCCGCGACCAGGACCTGGGCGACCTTCGCGCCGACGCCCGGAATCGTCTGGATCAGCTCCATGGTCTCCTGGTGCGGGGCGAGTCGGGCGGTGATCTCGTTGTCGTACGCCTCGACGCGCCGCTCCAGGCCGTCGATGTGGTCGAGCAGGCCACGGACGATCACGCCGTGGTGCTCGATGCGGAAGCGGTGTTCGAGGGCCTCTTCCAGTGCCTCGCGATTGGACCGCAGGCGCCCCTTGGCCAGCGCGGCCAGCTCCACCGGTGAGGTCACCCCCTCCAACAGCGCCTCCAGCACGGCACGCGAGGTCTTCGACCAGACCTGCGAGGCGACCGAGGTCAGCTTGATCCCGGCGTCCTGGAGCACCTTCTCCAGTCGCTGGATCACCCGCACCCGCTCCTGGGACACCGCCGTTCGCGCGCGTACCAGATCTCGCAGTTCGTGGAACTCCTGCACCGGCACGAACGAGGGACGCACCAGACCACACTCGAGGATCCGCGCGATCCACACCGAGTCACCAACATCGGTCTTGCGGCCGGGCACATTGCGCAGATGCGCCGCGTTCACCAGCCAGCAGGTGAACCGCTCCTCCAGGGCAGCGAAGACCGGCTTCCAGTACACCCCGGTCGCCTCCATGCCGACGAGTTCCACCTGCTCACACGCGAGCCAGTCGCCCAGGGCGGCCAACGCCCGTGCAGTGGTCTTGAACGTCCGCGTCTCGGCCGCCCGCGAACCCCTGCGCTGCCCCGGAGAGCGCACTGTCGCCACCACCGTGTCACGGTGCACATCCAGCCCGGCACACCGCTCAAAGATCACCTGCATCCACAGCCTCCTCTGCGGCAGCACCCATCAACGTGCCGCCCGGAAGGGGCCTACTGATCCAAAGAGTCTGAGATTCGCGCTCGCAGCAGCAGTCAACAATCCCTCAAGCCCCAGCGTCATACTTTTCCCCGGACTCGTGGATACCAAGCGAAACCGACGTCTGCCCGGACCGCACGCCACCACTGTGTAGGCGGAGCGCGGGGCGCGCTCAAGCCGCGCGAGGAAGCGAACTACCCACCACCCAGGGGACGTTGTGCGCCCCGGATTCTCATCCCGCAACGGTGATCAAGCAGGCGCGATCATGGGTAGTCGGGTGGCCCGGGGGAATTTCACCCCCGGGCTCCCACAGATCCCGGCGTGACAGTCTCCCGTCACCGGGCTCCTATTGTCCTGATCACCAGATCGAGTGGACCCATTTCCAGTGGGCGAAGAAGAGCGGGTACGCGGTGGTGACCTGCTTCCATCGCCGGTGGAAATTCTTGAAGGTCTTCAGCCGTCGGTATTTCTTGCGGACCCAGCGCATCAGGTAGTAGTTGATGCGCTTGAGGAGGGGATACAGCTCGGTTCGATAGAAGGCACCGTAGTACTGCATCCAGCCGCGGATGATGGGGTTGAGCCATCGCGCGAACTCGCCGAGGGTGTAGCCGATGTGCATGTGGAGCCGCCAGGAGCGGACCTCCGTGCTCATCTTCTTGAGGGCGTCCTTGCTGGGTGCCGGAAGGAATGAAGTGAAGATCTTTCCGTTCCGGCCTCGCGCTGGACGGCGCTGGAACGTGAAACCGAGGAAGGTGAACGACGTTGCCGCGACCCCGTCGTAGCGCCCGTCCCTTCCGCAGTACACGATCCGGGTCTTGGCCGGGTGCAGTTGCAGGCCGACCTTTTCCATCCTGTCCCCGATCGCCTTCAGGACCGCACGGGCCCGGCGTTCGGAGTCGCAGTGCACGACTGCGTCATCCGCATAGCGTTCGAACTCGACGTTCGGAAAGTTCCGGGAGAGCCACAGTTCGAACGCATAGTGCAGAAACAGGTTCGCCAACACGGGAGAAACCGCAGATCCCTGTGGGGTTCCACGATCTCGCTGCCGCAAGGTGCCGTCGGGAAGTTGCAGTGGAGCGGAAAGCCACCGCTTCACATACAACACGACCCACGCGGCATCGGTATGGGTTTCCACTGCCTTGATGACGAGGTCCCAGCGGACGCTGTCGAAGAATTTGGAGACATCGAGATCGACGGCCCACTTCTTCTTCCAGCACCGCCGCCGGCATGCCTCAACCGCGTTCAGCGCCGACCTGCCCGGCCGGTAGCCGTAGGAGTCGGGGTGGAACACAGGTTCCACCCGCTTCTCCAGATGAGCGGCCACCACCATCTGGGCGATTCTGTCCGCGACCGTGGGCACACCGAGCAAACGAACCCCGTCGCCATGCGACTTCGGGATTTCCACGCCTTTCACCGGAGGAGGAAAGTAGCTTCCCGAGGACATGCGATTCCAGATCTTATAGAGGTTCCTCTTCAGATCTTTCTCGAACTCCTCGATCGTGCAGCCATCCACCCCCGGGGCACCCTGATTGGCCTTGACCTTCAGGTACGCCTCCCAGACCTCCGTCTTTGATATCTCGAACGGCTTGATCTGTGACTTCAGCTCGCCCACGCAGCTCCTCCCAGGGAACTCCTGGTTGACCGAACAAACGAACCACGGACAATCCGGCCCCTTCGCTCCGCTCCCACCGCGCCCAGCAGGAGGTTCACCGCTACTACGAACCGGTCCGCCAACACACCTCGCATCGGTACTCAGTTCCTCGCGGGTTGTCCGCTTGGAAGGCTCCCTTTCCCAACACTGCGCAATGAATGCAGCGTTGAGGCATCGAAGTGTGTCTTCCCACGTTCCGCACGAAAGCAGCAGATCAGATTCACGTCGCCTCCACGCCGGGCACCACCTGGCCAGTAAACGGGTTTCCGCCAGACTCATCCCGGGCCAAAAAGTAACACCCGGTTCTGATGCCATTTAATCAATAACGACGCGTCAACAGCGATCCCCTGCAAGGGGACTGCGCTCCGTCTCCCTGATCCCCACCTGACGCCTCACGGACGCCTTTTCCACAGTCGCTCACCACGGTCGCGTCACCGCTCCCGCAGCATGTGGCGGTTTGAAGTCTCCCCCCGCAGGGCGACTCCGAAGGGCCGAAAATCCTTCATCTCTCGTGCAGCACCGCGTTCAGCTACTCAACTACCGCAAGCAGCCTCCGCGTTCGTGGCACACCTTTTTTTCAGGATCTCGATCGTCTGCTGCTGTTCGCGGTTCTCCTTGCGCAGCCGCTTGAGCTCCTCGCGCTCGGCACCTGTCAACTCGCCGGACTCGCCCTCGCGCCGGTCTGTCCTGGCCTTGCGGTACCAGCCGCGCAGGGACTCGGAGCTGATGCCGAGTTCCCGGGCCACAGCGGTGACCGTCTTGCCCGAGGAGTCGACGAGCGCGATCGCGTCCCGCTTGAACTCCTCGGTGTACCGCTTCGTGTACTTGCTTCCCACCTGGTGCTACTTCCTCTGGAACCTCAGGTCCCAGTCTCCAGGTGTCCACGATCAAGGGGAAGCTTCAATCCGCACCCACCCCCGCGTCTTCGTCACCCTCACCCCACCGTCCTTCGGACCCGTCCACAACCGCCCCACCACCCCCGGCGGCGACGTCCGGCCCTGCCGCTGCCGTAAGCTCCACGAACCCACGGACGCCCTGATCGGGACACCGCTGAATCCGGCGACGTACGACTAGGGCGTGTTCTGGGTTGAGATCACGGGATCGGTCATTCCCGCTCCAGGAGGGTGCCGACTGCGGTAGACCGGTCGCGTGACTCGTGGTGATCTGACTGACGCCGAGTGGGAGTTGATCGAGCCGCACTTGCCGCTGGGTGCGTTC
>NZ_JBTYMC010000414.1:0-4730 GCF_054880855.1 Streptomyces sp. S6
ATTTTGTGCTCCAGGTATTCCCCGAACCCTTCGGGTCCGAATTCCCGTCCCAGCCCGCTGTTCTTGTACCCCCCGAAAGGCCCGAGCATATCGAGGCTGAACGTATTCACGACGAGCACACCGGCCGCCACCGCCTCGAAGACCCCGGCGGCCGGCGCGATGAGCCGGGAGAGCGCGGTCCCGCCGACGACGGCGGCCAGGGCATAGAGCCCGTCGGCCGTGGCCACCCCCAGCGCCGCCGCCATGCCCCGCCTGAGCGACACGCGGGAGGCCAGGGTGACGACGAGGACGGACATCGCCCCCACGGGAAGGGCGATTCCGTATCCGGCCAGGATTCCGGAGACGAGCGCGTCGGTCATGTGATCGGCCTCGGGACCCTTTTCGTGACATGGGTGATCGGCTCGGGAACGTCGTCGGGCGGGACGGTGTATCGAGCAGCTGTGCCGTCGTGGCGGTGGCCAGAGCGTCTCCTGGAAGGTAACGCCGGTGAACTGGCCGAGCCACAGGTTTATCCGGCCGGGCACCGTACCTCACCGTCACCTGGCTGCCGGAGGCTCCGGCGGACTCGGCTCGGTGCGGTGGAGGACCGCCACGGCCTCCTCGACGCGGCCGAGGTCGATGAGGTACCCGGCGAGGTCGTGGCGGTTCGCGGAGGTGTGGGGGAGCAGGACGGCGACGGCCTCCTCGGTGCGTCCGGCGGCGGCGAGGAGGCCGGCGAGGTGGGGTGCCGCGTACGAGGTGGAGCCTTCGGGGTGGGAGCGGGCCTGCGTGATCGCTTCGTCGACGCCGTCGCGGGCGGCGATCAGAGGCAGCCGTATCCAGTACAGGTCCCACTCCTCCTCGCCTCCGCAGGCGGTGGCGAGGGCGTCGAGGTGTGCCAGTCCGTCCGAGGGGCGGTCCTGGGCGAGGCACAGGCCTGCCAGGGCGTGGAGGATCCAGTCGTCGCCGTTGCGGGTGTCGGCCTGGGCACGCATGACGTCGATCGCCTCGGTTCCCCGGCCGTGCCGGGCCAGGAGCCGCGCGAGGTCGAAAGCCGAGTCGGGTGAGCCGGGTTGCCGGTACGCGGCAATCGCGCCGTCGACGTCATCACGCTCCTCCAGCACCGTCGCGAGCCGTCGTGCGACGCCCCCCGAGCCGTCGGCCGCCGCGTACGCCCGCAACTCGTCGAGCCGGCCGTGCCGCGCCAGCAACTCGGCCAGTTGCTCCCGGGCGGGGACCCACCCGGCACCGGCGGTGCGCAGCAGGGTGATCGCCTCGTCGGTGCGGCCCTGGCGCTCCCGGATCCGGGCGAGGAGCCCGATCGCCGTGTCCCGGTCGATGCCACGGCAGCACCAGGGAAAGTCGGTGCACCGATGGTCGGTCCGGGCCGCGAGCAGCGCGGCGGCTTCCTCGTCACGACCGGCCGCGCCCGCGACGTCGACCAACGCCACGGCGAAGGAAGACTCGTCGGCATACGGGAGGAGCAGGCCGAACGCCTCGTCCGCGCGGCCGTGCCGGGCGAGCAGGCGCGCGTAGGACTCCAGCGCCATCGGGTGCCCGGCCGCCATCCGGACCCGGGTGATCTCGATGGCCTGCTCGGCGCGGCCCCAGTCCTCCAGCAGCCCGGCGGCGGCCTCGACGGCTGTCCACCAGCCGGTCGCCAGGTACGGCGCGAGCACCTCCCACGCGTCGTCCCGCCGGCCCCGCTCACCCAGCGTCCGCGCCCACTCCAGCGCGCAGAACCACTCCCCACGTCCGGCCTGCCGCTCCACCACATCGACGTGGCCGTGCGCGAGCAGCCGCGAGACCAACTCCGGCGGAATGCAGCCGGACCGCGTCCGGGCCCGGTACTCAAGATCGGCGGCGTCCACAGCCACGCACCCTAACGCCAGTAGCGCAGACGAGCCGTTTCGCTGTCGATCCGGACGACGCACTCCTGGAACAGCGCCATGGGCGCTCCGCCGTCGTCGGGGACCAACGTCAGTCCGAGGTCCCTGATGGGCTTGACGACTCGCATGGTCCGGCTTCCGTCGGGATCGGGGCCGCGCAGGGTCTCCCAGTGTTCGAACCAGGTGCGGACCGCCTCCCATCCGGGGCCGGGGGTGAAGCGGCACAGGAACGTCGGCTGATCGATCTCGTACTCGCGGAGTTCTCCGATCCGGATGTCGCCCCGCATGAGCCACCATCTGCCAGCCATCGCTGCCCCCAGCCGATCGAGCGAGTACCGTACCGACCCATGCGACCGGCCGGCCACATGGGTCGTACCCCTACGGAGAACGCCCGAGCCCTCGGCGCCCGCCCTCACGTTCAGGACGGGACACAGACCTCCTTGCCCTTCAGCGTCCCCTGGCCGACGACCTCGATGAGCGGGTAGACGCAGCCGGCGGCGAGATAGGTGGACCAGGTCTCGGTGCCGGTGTTCGTGCCGGGGACCAGCGGACCGTGGACGTTGCGGCTGAAGTTGGCTCCGCCGCCGGTGGTGTTCTGCCATCCGAGCCGTACGTGAATGGCGGCACCCGCGCGCTTCCAGTAGCCGACGCCGATGACGCCGTTCTGGCCGACGCGGCCGTTGACGTCGATGCAGAGGTCGCCGTTGCCGAGGTCGGTGCAGCGCTGGACGTAGGCGGCCGGGGCGGCCTGCGCCGGGGCGGCCATCGCCGTGGGGGCGACGACGCCGATCAAGGTGGCACCCAGCGCAAGGGCGGAGATCCTCATGGGTCCTCGTTTCTTCCAGCAGTTGGTGAGTGGCTGACCGAGTTTCATGCGCCGGACGCGTGGGCCGCCAACAATTCGACGGACATGGAAACGTGGCGGACGCGATCAGAGCCTCACCCTGATGGGCGTACCGATGCACGGCGGTGGGTGAGGAGGGGAGGGGGACATCTCGCTGGTCAGCGTTCGGCGATGGCGGAAGCCGCGGGCGGGCACCCCGATCGCTCGGTTGCGAGGATCCCCGCCCCTTTTCAGGGTGGGCTGAAGTCGAGCAGTTCTCGGAAGGAATGTCCCATGCGTGCCTCTGTTTCCCGCGGTCTTCTCCTGCCGTCCGCGGTCTGTGCCGCCCTCGTCTTCGGCCCCGTCGGCACGGCAGCCGCCGCCGTCGACACGCACCCCACGACAGCCTGGCCCGTCACCTGGGACGTCACGCACATGACTGACGGGGGGTCGGCCCTCGGGACGGACGCGTTCAGGTTCGGTGTGACGGACCGGCAGGAACGGGACGACGCGTTCACCCCCCTCGTCGAGGCCGCGACCAGGATCGCCGAGGGCGCGCGCAGCGGCATGGACGCGTCCGAGGCCACGGCCTACGCGGACGCCCTGCGCACGGCGAACGCCGAGGTCCGGCAGCGGCTGACGGACCGCGCCGCCGACCCGGCCTCGGACGTTGTGGCCACGGTCCAGTCACTCGTCGACGGACTCCTCAAGGCGCTCACCTCACTCAACCTGCCGGGGGTCCTGAGCACCGTCACGGGTCTCCTGTCCACGGTGGTCGGTGTGGTGGGCGGTCTCCTGGGCGGCCTGCCGCCGCTGCCCGCCGTCCCGTAGCGGCAGCGCGTCGTGTGGGGCGTGTCACAGTCTCGGCGGTGATCGGCGGGCGATGCCTGCACGTACCCCCTGACGACGACCGGACGCCGGGTGCGAAGATGGGCGCGCTATGACTGTCGGAGGGTGGGGCCGGGCGCTGCGGGCGGGTGTGTTCTCCGCCGTGTGCGTCCTGCTCGCCGCCCTCGCGCACGTCATGATGTCGGCCACGTCCGTCCCCTGGGAGGCGATGGCCGCAGGGGTGGCGGCCACCGGCGGGGCCGGCTGGTTCCTGGCCGGCCGTGAACGCGGACGCGCTCTGATCGTCACGGTCGTCGTCACCGCCCAGACCACACTCCACCAGGCGTTCTCGGCGGCGCAGAAGGCTTCGCCGAGCGCCGCTCCGACACCCATGTCCATGGCGGATATGCCGGACATGTCCATGCCTATGGGCGGCATGGACATGCCGGGCATGTCCCACGCGGGGCACGTGATGGGCGACGGCACCCCGCACACCCACAGCATGATCCACATGGACGACGGCGCGTCCCTCGGCATGTTCGCCGGGCACCTCGCCGCCGCCGTCCTGTGCGGACTGTGGCTCGCGTACGGCGAACGTGCCGTCTTCGGCCTCCTGCGCACGGCCGCCGCCCGGCTCACGGCCCCGCTGCGGATGCTGCTGGCGCTGCCCGCGCCGGCCCACCGTCCGCCCGTCCGCAGGCGCCGTCCCGCAGGCCACCGCGCGCCCGCACGTCTCTTCCTGGTCTCCTCGCTCTCCTACCGGGGCCCGCCCAAGGGTGTCGCCGTCTCCGTCTGAGACGGCCGGAACCACCCACCGGGGCACCCCGCCGTACGACAGGGACGCTCCGGGCACGGCCCCCAGTACCGGTGACCCGCGCCCTTCGCCGGCCGGTCCCGGAAGACCCGAGTAAGGACCTGACGTGACTGTTTCCGTCCTGCCCGCACCCCGGTCCGAGCGCGCCCTCGCGGACGCGTCGACGACCGCCTGGGCGCTGGCCGCCCGCAGCGGCGACCCGTACGCCGCCGAACGTTTCGTCCGCGCGCTGCACGGCGACGTCGTCCGGTACGTCGCACATCTCAGCGGCGATCCGCAGAGCGCCGACGACCTGGCCCAGGACACCTTCGCGCGGGCCCTGGGCAGCCTGCACCGCTACGAGGGGCGGGCCCCGGCCCGCGTCTGGCTGCTGTCCATCGCCCGCCGCGCCGTCGCC
>NZ_JBTYMC010000415.1:0-4695 GCF_054880855.1 Streptomyces sp. S6
CTCGCTGGGCGCCGCCGCCGCTGCCGCGCTCCTCGCCACCGACCGCTCCGAAGCGGCCCGCCTGCTCGGCGAGTTGGCCCGCGCGGGGCTGATCGACCGGGTGCGCGGGGACCGGTTCCGGCTGCACGACCTGGTGCGCGCCTTCGCCGCCGCCCGCCTCCAGGACGAGGAGGAGACGTCCGAACTGGTCGCCGCGCAGGAGCGGTTGATCGTCAGCTACTCCGAACTCGCCGACTCCGTCCTCCGGTTGGTCGACGGCAACATGTCCACCCGCTCCGACCGGTTCAGCCCGCACGGATTCACCTCCCTGGACGAGGCGTTGCGCTGGCTCGACGACGAGTCCAGCTTCATCACCGCGACCCTGCGGCACGCCGAGGGCGTCGACCAGGCCGCCGTCCTCAGTCTGCTGGGCGCCCTGTGCGACTACTGCCTGCTGCGCGGCGACCTCTACCGGCTCGGGGAGATCAGCGAGTTGGCCCAGTCCATCGACCAGAGCCTCCTGGTGCGGTCCGTGCAGTGGCGCACCGGCATCGCCGCGCGGCAGCTCGGGGAGCTGGACAAGGCGCGCACGACGCTGACGTCCGTCGTCGACCTGTACCTCGAAGCACACCACGACGCGGGGGCGGCCCGCGCCCTGTGCTCCCTCGGGATCACCCTGCACCACCAGGGGAACCTGGTGGAGGCCGCCGTGAAGCTGCGCGAGGCCCTCGACATGCAGCAGGCACCCGAGCTGGCGACCGACCGGGCCTGGACGCTGCACGCGCTGGCCGCCGTCGAGCGGGACCGGGCGCGGCTGTCCGAGGCGCTGGAGCTGCTGACCGAGTCGCTGGTGCTGCACCGGCGGGGCGGGTCGGTGCACGGGGAGGCGTGGGCGCATTACCAGTTGGGTCAGTTGGACCTGCGGCGCGGTGAAGTCGACGAGGCGTTCCGGGAGTTGGGCCGGGCTCTCGAACTGTACGGGCGTACCCGGGACTCCCGGGGTGAGGCGTGGGCGCTCACCCAGCTCGCCCGTGCCCGGCTGATGTCCGGTGAAGCGGCCCTCGCCGCCGAGGAGTTGCGGGCCGCCGCCGCCCGGCACCGGGAGAACGAGGACGCCCGTGGGGAGGCGTGGACCGTCTACTACCTCGGGCTCACCCTGGAGGAGACGGGCCAGCTCGACCGCTCCGTCCGTGAACTGGAGCGCTCCCGCACCATGTTCTCCCGCATGCGCGACGTCTACGGCCTCGCCTGCGCCCGCCACCACTCCGCCCGCGTCACCCGCGATCAGCGTGCCGCGCAGACCGGGTCCCTGCGCAACTCCGGGTTCGCCCGGCAGTTGCTGGTGGACGCGCGGGCCGACTTCCAGCGGATCGGGGTGGCGCACGGGGAGGCGTGGACGTGCCTGGAGCTCGCGGTCGTCGACGCGGGCAACGCCCGTACCGCGCAGGCGCTTTCACTGTGCGACGAGGCCATCTCGCTGTTCTCGTCCTACGGGGACCGGCGGGGCGAGGACTGGGCGCGCTTCCTGCGCTGCACCTTGTTGCCGTACGCGTCGCCGGGGGGTGTGGAGATCGGTACCGCCGTCGCGCAGGAGGAGTTGCTCCAACTCGGGCGGGAGGGGCACGCGTTGCGGGACGACAAGCTGGGGGATCTCGTCGGGGCGTACGGGCTGGTGCTGGAGCGGGGGGTCAGTCTGGAGGCGGGGTGGCAGGGGTGGCGGTTGCGGATGGTGCCGGGGCGGCATGCGCGGGAGGTGATGGGGGTGGCGGTGTCGGCGGGGGCGGCTTAGGAAGGGGTGCGGGGACGGGTGTTGCTGGTGGGGTGGTCGGCCGCATCGACGCCGGCTACGCGGGCCTGCCGGGCGGAACCGGCCTCGCCTGGAGCGGACGCCGTAAGGCGCGTGACACATATCACAATCCGCCCGGGACAGCCGTAAGGCCCGGTCGTCGCCGTGCACCGGCGGTACGACCGAGCCCCTACCCCCGGGGGTCAGCCTTTGGCGGGCTTCTCCGAGGCGTCCTCGGCGGAGCCGGTGGCCGCGGGCGACCCCGCCGGTTCCTTGAAGTCGACCCGGTTCATGTGCTTGCTCATCGACTTCATCAGGGCCCACACCGCCAACGCCATCGCGGCGAAGACGATGAAGCCGAGGACGCCGGGGGTGACCTTGTTCTCGTCGACCTCCTTGGCGAGGGGGACGAGGTGCGTCATTGCCAGGCTCACGCTTGCGCTCATGTCAGGCATTGTCGCGGATGCCCGCAAAGAGGTCGTCCTCGGGGATGGAGGTATCGACGAGAGACTTCGCCAGCTCGTACTCCTCGGTCGGCCAGACCTCCTTCTGGAGGTCCAGCGGCACCCGGAACCAGCCGCCGTCGGGGTCGATCTGCGTGGCGTGCGCGAGGAGCGCCTTGTCGCGGATCTCGTAGTAGTCGGCGCACGGGACGTGCGTGGTCAGGACGCGGTCGACGCGCTGGATCTCGTCCCACCGCTTGAGCCACTCCTCGTAAGGGGACTCCATGCCTCGGGAGATCATCGCGTCGTGCAGCGCCTGCGTACGGGGGCGGTTGAAGCCCTGGTTGTAGTAGAGCTTCTGCGGCTGGTAGGCCGGGCCGAACTCGGACTCGGGGTACTTCTCGGTGTCCGTCGCGCCGTCGAAGGCGATCACCGAGATCTTGTAGGTCATGATGTGGTCGGGGTGCGGGTAGCCGCCGTTCTCGTCGTAGGTGGTGATCACCTGGGGACGGAACGAACGGATCTTGCGGACGAGTTCCCCGGCCGCCTTGTCCTCGTCCTCAAGGGCGAAGCAGCCCTCGGGCAGCGGCGGCAGCGGGTCGCCCTCGGGCAGGCCGGAGTCGACGAAGCCGAGCCACTCCTGCTTGATGCCGAGGATCTCGCGGGCCTCGTCCATCTCCTTCTTGCGCACCTCGTGGATGTGCTCCTCGATGTACGTGTCGCCCTGAAGTTTGGGGTTGAGGATGGAGCCGCGCTCCCCGCCCGTGCAGGTCACCACAAGGACGTCCACCCCCTCGGCCACGTACTTCGCCATCGTGGCCGCGCCCTTGCTCGACTCGTCGTCGGGGTGGGCGTGGACGGCCATCAGTCGTAGCTGGTCAGTCAAGACTCATCCTCAGTCGGTCGGCACCCGCGGATCCCGGGGTGCGATAGGGGTGCTGCGCTCCCACGCGAGGGGGGCTTCTATAGTGACCGAATCGGGGGGCGAATTGTTCCGGGGCCCGGAGGACCAGTCATGAGTACGGCAAGTGCGGGTGCGCCGCAGGGTCGCTACGGCCGTACGTCCGACGCGCGGGCCGACCACCGGCTGAAGATCTTCGGCGGGGTCCTGGGCGTGCTGTTCCTCGGGATGATCGGCTGGTTCGGCTGGCACTACGTCGGCCAGAACGAGATCAGCGGGGAGCTGATCGCCTTCCAGGTCTCCGACTCCTCCGTCGAGGTGCACCTCGAAGTCCGCAAGGACTCGGGCACCAGCGGCTACTGCACGGTCCGCTCGCAGGCCAGGGACGGTTCCGAGGTCGGCCGCGCGGACTTCCGCTTCTCCGGTTCGGACACCCGGATCGACAAGGTCGTCACGCTCCGGACGACGGCCCGGGGGACGACCGCCGAGCTGCTGGGGTGCCACCCGAGCTGAGCCGGACGCTCACGCGTTCGACGTATCCCGCGCAGGGGGCTGCTCTGACCTGCGGTGACGGTTTTCCGGTGACTTATGTCCTCCCCCTTCCGCCGTCGAATTGTTAGGCTCGTGGTTTCGCCCATCCCTGAAGGAACATGCTTTGGGGTAGGGCGATGCTTTGTATTTCCGTACCTACGAGGAGCACCTGTGACCCAGACCAGCGAGAACGTCACCTGGCTGACCCAGGAGGCGTACAACAAGCTCAAGGACGAGCTTGCGTACCTTACTGGTCCCGCGCGCTCGGAGATCACCGCGAAGATCGCGGCGGCGCGCGAGGAAGGTGACCTGCGCGAGAACGGCGGTTACCACGCGGCCAAGGAAGAGCAGGGCAAGCAGGAGCTTCGCGTGCGCCAGCTCACGCAGCTGCTGGAGCACGCCAAGGTCGGCGAGACTCCGCAGTCCGCGGACGGCACGGTCGCTCCCGGCATGGTCGTCACCATCGCCTTCGACGGCGACGAGGACGACACCCTGACCTTCCTGCTGGCCTCCCGCGAATACGCCAGCACCGAGATCGAGACGTACTCCCCGCAGTCGCCTCTGGGCTCCGGGGTCATCGGGCACAAGGTCGGGGAGGACGCGGAGTACGAGTTGCCGAATGGCAAGAAGGCGGCGGTCCGCATCCTGAAGGCCGAGCCGTACAACGGCTGACGGCCCCTCCTTCCGCCCTCGACAGGCCCCCGGCGCGCTCCGATCCGCACCGGGGGCTCCGTCATACCCGGGGGCACTTCGGCGAACCGCCAGGGGTGCGGGAGGGACCACCGAACGGGGCACCGGAGTTCGGGCCGGGCCGGGGCTGAGAACGGGTGCGGGGTCCGGGCCGGGCACGGGGTCGGATGCAAGGCCGAGCGCCGGCGCGAGCGCGGGACCGGGGCCGGGACGGGAACGGGGCTGAGAACCGGTCCGGGGTCCGGGACCAGGTCCGGGACCGAACGCGGAGTCGGATACAAGGCCGAGCGCCGGCGCGGGCACGGGACCGGGGCCGGATGCGGGTCCGGGGTCCGGGACGGCGCCGGGCACGCGGTCGGATGCGG
>NZ_JBTYMC010000416.1:0-4687 GCF_054880855.1 Streptomyces sp. S6
GCAGCTCGGGATCACGCTGTGCACGCTGGTCCTCGGTGTCGTCGCGGAACCGGCGATCGAGCATCTGCTGGAGCCTGTCTTCCACGCGCTCGGCGTCCCTTCGGGGGCCGGTGCTCGGGGCGGGGGAGGTCGCGCTCGGCCGGGAGGCGGGCCGGTGGACGGTCGTGGAGGTCACCAACCTGTCCACCGGATACTGCCCCGACGTCACGTCGTGGCCCGCGGTGGCGCACGCCCTCGACCGGGCCGGCCTCGGCCACCCCGGTGGGTTCACGCACGCGGTGGTCTTCCGGCGCTGCGTCGAGTGCCGGGAGGTCGGCGTCGTGCGGGAGGGGTACTTCGTGTGCGTGTTCTGCGATGCCGAGCTGCCCCTCGGGTGGAACGCCGGCCGGACCGGCCCTAGACCTCCAGGCCCGACTCGATCCGCTTGAGCGCGTGGCGGGCCAGGGCGAGGTTGCCTCGGCTGCGGTCCAGGGCGAGGTAGAGGAAGAGGGTGCCGCCGGAGCTGTTGAGGGGGCGGATGAGGTGGTACTGGGCGCCGAGGGTGATGAGGATGTCCTCGACGGAGTCCTGCATGCCCAGCAGATCGAGGGTGCGGGCCTTGGCGCGGACGACCTCGGTGTTGCCGGCGGCGGCGACCTCCAGGTCGAGACCCTGGCCACCGCCGAGGGTGCCGAGGGACATTCCACTCTCGTAGTCGACCAGGGCGACACCCAGGGCGCCGTCGATCGTCATCGCTTCCTTGAGCGCGGTCTCGATGTTCATGTCCTGTCCTTCGCTCTGTTCACGCTTTGCTGTACTGCCGTGTGACGGTGGGTCAGAAATTGAGCGACGGACGCCCTGTCCTGAACCTTTCGGATTAAACTACTGTGTTTTCCGTTGCCATGTGAAGCAATAGTGAAGAGGGAGTCCCGTTGTCATCAGTCGAAGCCTCCCTGAGTCGCCTCCTGGAACTGCCGGGCGTCACAGGTGTCTCGCTCATCGACGCGGTCACGGGACTGACGTACGGCGACGCGGGGGCCGGCAGCCAGGACCCGGTGGAGTGCAGCCGTCTCGCGCAGTTCGTCGAGAGCGGTCTCAACGCGGCGGGCGCGCAAGGGGAGTTGGAGAGTATCGTCATCACGGGCAGCAGCCGGCAGCTCGTGGTGGCCACGGTGCCCCGGCAGGGTGATCCCCTGCTGCTGACCGCCGCACTGGAACGAGGGCAGGCCAACCTCGCTCTGGTTCTGCACCATTTGGGCCTGTACGCGGCAGAGGTGACCGCATGACCCCGGCAGTGCCCCCGCGTAACCTCCCTGCTCTGCTGGCGGCCCTGTACGACGAACGCCGTGACGCCGCGGTCGCCGTCTCCGGCACCCCTGGTGGCACGATCCACGTCCACGCCGGACTCGTCGTCGCGGTCGACACGCCCGGCGCCCCGAGCGCGGAGTCGGTCCTCCTCAAGTCCGGGCGCGTGGAGGACGGTTCGTGGGCGGCGGCCCGCGCGGCGGACGGCCTGTTGAGTGAACAGCTCCATAAGCGCGGCCTGTTGAGCCCCGAGGAGTTCGAAATCACCTGCACGGCAGCCCTGTTCGACGGCGCCTTCGCCCTTGCTCTGGGCCCCGGCGCCGTCTGGGAGGTCCGCGAACCGGTCCCGGGAGTCGTCGCCTCCCGCGCCTTCGCCCCGCATCTGGTGGCCGCCGAGACCACCCGCCGCCTCGCCGTCCTCACCGAACTCTGGGGCTCCCCGGTCGAGTTGGCCCGCACCAGGATCCGGGCGACCGACGCCCCCCGCCCCGCGGTCACGCACCCCCGTCACCTCGCCCTGCTGGACGCCGTGAACGGCCGCCGCACCCCCCGCGACCTCGCCTTCGCCCTCGGCCGGGGTGTCTTCGCCGTCATGGTCGACCTCGCCCACCTGCGCGCGCTCGGCCTGATCCACCATGACGTTCCGTCAGCGAGCCGCCCCAGTACGGCACTTCGTGTCCCGGGGGCCCGCACCGAGGCGCCCCGCTCACCGGCCGGCTCCGCGCCGCTCCCCACCCGCACGCCGGGCACGCACCGCCCCCACCGATCGGATACCGTGTGAACCCGCGCAGGCGCAGGAAGTCAAGACAGCGGTACCTCGCGCTCGCCCGGCGACGGCGATTCGACCGGCCCGCCGTCGAGGACACCCCGTCGCCGCTCCCCGTCCGCCGCCCCGGCGCGTCGGCCGGCCGTCCCGTCCCCCCGGGCCTGGAGGAGGACCAGCCTGAAACTGCTCTCCTGCACCGCGTCCGCGACCTCCTCTCTGCTCTGCCCTGACCTACCGCACCGCCCGCACGTCACCGCTCACCAGCAGGGATCGCCGATGTCCGAAGTCCACCAGTCCGAACCGCTCGTCGAGGTGCTCACCGCGCTGCGCGAAGGGGTGATGGGGGTCAGTGAGACGGTGGTCTCCACCGTCGACGGCCTTCTGGTCGCCGCCGATGTCGACGCCGTGCACGCGGAGTCCATGGCGGCGCTGGCCGCGGCGAACTACAGCCTGGCCCGGCGGATGGCCCACGAGGCGGGCGGCAGTGGCCTGCGGGACGTCACCACGCGCAGCGCGGACCGGCACGTGATCGTGCTGGCCGTGAACGACCGTGCGCTCCTGACGGTCGTCGGCGACGACGGCCTCGACCTGGCCCGCCTCCAGCGCGAGGTCCACCTCACGCTGGAGAGCCTGGCGAAGATCCTGGAGAGCGACACGCCCGCCTGAGACGAGACCGCCCCCACCGGCAACGGGCCGGTGGGGGCGGTGGACTGACGGACCGTCAGTCCTTGTTCTGGCCCAGCTTCTCGATGTATTCCTGAGCCTTGTCGACCGCCGTGTCGATCTTGTCGCCGTGCTTGCCGCCGGTCTTGTCGTCGATGAACTCGCCCGCCTTCTCCAGGCCCGCGGAGATCTTGTCCCCGTGCTCCTCGGCGAAGTCGTCCACCTTGTCCTTGAGATCCTTGAGGTTCTTCAGCCCCTCGAACACCCGCACTTCTCCTCTACAGTCATGTAGTACTGACAGGGTCATGATCTCATCGCCTAAGCTCTGCTGTGGACAAGCGCGACATCTCCACGGAGGCAAGGCGTCGTGGGCCTGGATCTGAATCTTCTCGTACCGCTGGACGCACTGCTGCAAGAGCGCAGCGTGACGAAGGCGGCGGCGCGGCTGGGGCTGAGCCAGCCGACGGTGAGCGCGTCGCTGGCCCGGCTGCGCAGGCACTTCGGCGACGAACTGCTGGCCCGGGAGGGAAACAGCTACGAACTGACGCCACTGGCGAAGCAGCTCGCGGGGCAGGCGGAGCGGGCGCTGCGGCTGGCGGACGACGTCTTCCTGCCGCACACCGCCTTCGATCCGGCCTTCGCCCAGCGCGAGTTCACCCTGATCGCGACCGACATGCACGTGGCGACCCTGGGACGGGAACTGGCCGCGCTGGTGAGCGAACGAGCACCGGGGGTGCGGCTGCGGTTCCTGCTGGAAACTCCCTCTCTCGCGCAACGAAGGGAGGAACCCCTGAGTGAGGTCGACGCCGGGATCCTGCCGCAGGGCGTACTGGGGGACACCCCGTCCATCGAGCTGTACGAGGACCCCTGGGTGTGTGTCGTCTCCTCGGACTCCGTCGAGGGCGGGCCCCCGACGGTCGAGGAGCTCGGCGCCCGGCCCTGGGTGATGCCCTTCCACTTCCCGTGGCTGGGATACTCTCCGCTGGGCCGGCTGCGCGGGAGCGGCATGGATCCCCGGATCGACATCGCCGTGGAGAACTACCTCACCATCCCCTACCTGGTCATCGGCACAGACCGGGCCGCCCTGCTCCCCGCCCGCGTCCTCGCGCTCAGCGAGGCCGCCGGCCGCGGCCTGACCACCGTCGACCTCCCCTTCGACCCGGGCCGGATCATGGAGTCCCTGTGGTGGCACCCCCGCCACGACCGGGACCCCGCGCACGTCTGGCTGCGCCAGGTCGTCGTCGAGGCGGGAGCGCGCGTTGCGGCCCGGCCGCACCGGGGCGGAGTATAGGCGGCGTCTATGCCCGGCATCGGTGATCAAGCGTTCCCACCGGCCGGGCGGAGAGCCAGAGTTGGCCGAGGGGATCCGCCGCCACCGCCGTCACGGCCTGCCGGAACAGCGGGGTGCCGAGTCCCGGCACACTCCGTATCGCGGCCTTGGGAGATGACGGTCATGCGAGGCGAACTGCTCGCACTGAAAGCCGGGCACGTGTTCGACGGCGCACGCGTCGGACCGTCCGGGATGCTGCTGGTCGAGAACGACATGATCCTCGACGTCGACTTCACCGGCTCCGAGCCTCCCGCCGAGGCCGCGACGGTGGACTTCGGCCCCGATGCCTGGCTGCTGCCCGGGTTCGTCGACACCCACGTCCACCTCTGCTGGGACGGCACGGAGAAGGCCGTCGCGCACGGGATGCCCGACGGCCCCGAGGCGGTCCTCCGCGTCGCCCGGGAGAACGCGGCCCGCTCCCTGGACGCCGGTGTCACCACCGTCCGCGACCTCGGCGACCGCGACTACCTCACACTCGAACTGCGCGACAGCCCCGGGGAAGGACTGCGCCCGGAGATCGTCGTGTCGGCCGGTGCGGGCCGCGCAGTGCTTGGCCCGTTCGGGGAGGTCCTGGGCCGCGCGGCCCGCCGAGATGGAGAGCGAGGCGTAGGCGGACACCGACTCCGCCTCGTCCTTCGCGAGGT
>NZ_JBTYMC010000417.1:0-4655 GCF_054880855.1 Streptomyces sp. S6
CCTTCGACGGGGACGGGGACGCCGCGGGGGTGCGGTCCGGGGTCGGGGCCGAGGCGGGCGGCGTGGACTGGGTGGTGCCGCAGGCGGTGAGGGCGGCGGCCAGGACGCAGGTGGCGAGGAGTCGTACGGGAGTGGTCACCGTAGGACGATATGACGATCACATAAATCGGCTCGGACGACGCTCCCGGCGGGTCACTCAGGTGGGCCGGGAGGGCGCCGTACGGCAAAGGGGGCCGAGGAATCCCCGGCCCCCGCGCGGCGGGAGCCGCACATCGGTGCAGCCCCGCGCCCCTGAACTATCCGGCCGTCACCTTCACCGGTTCCGTCCCCACCTCACTGTGCCTCTCCGCCCAGTTCTCCAGAGCGGTGCGGCACGCGTGGTCGAGGTGGTGCAACCCCGTCAGGTTCAGTTCCACCGGCCGGTCCTGGGGGAGGGACTCCAGGCTGTCGAGGATCTTCGGGAGACGGAGGAACGTCGCGTTGCCCGACAGGTACGCCTGGACCGGGCCCGCCCCCTTGTCGACCACTTCCAGCTTGATGTGCGACGCCTCCCAGGCGGTCTTCGCCACCGCCAGCGCGAGGCCGATCAGCACACCCTCGAACATGCTGACCGCGACGATGGAGACGGCGGTGGCGACGAGGATGAGGGCCTCGCCCCGGTGCTCGCGCCAGAGAGAGGCGATCGCGTGGAGAGGGACGAGCTTGGCGCCGGAGTGGACGAGGATGCCGGCCAGGGCCGGGATGGGGATGTAGGAGAGGAGGTCGGGGAAGAGGGCGGCGAACAGCAGGAGCCAGACGCCGTGCAGGACGCGGGACGCCTTCGTGCGGGCGCCCGCCTGGACGTTGGCGGCGCTGCGGACGATCACCGCGGTCATGGGGAGCGCGCCGAGCGCCCCGCAGAGCGCGTTGCCCGCCCCCTGCGCCACCAGCTCCTTGTCGTACTCGGTGCGCGGACCGTCGTGCAGCCGGTCCACGGCCGCCGCGCTGAACAGCGACTCGGCGGACGCGATCAGGGTGAACGCGACGACCGTGCCGAGCAGCCCGACGTCGGCCAGGTCCCCGAAGGCGCTGAGGGGCGGCGGCTGGATGGCGTCCAGCAGCCCCTTGACCTCGACGGTGGCGACCGGCAGGTCGAACGCCAGGGTGGCGGCGGTCGCGAGCCCGACGGCGGCCAGCGGACCGGGCACCGTACGGACCTTGGCGGGCATCCGCTTCCACAGCACGAGGACGGCGATGGTGCCCGCGCCGAGCGCCAGGGAGGACAGCGCGGCGGTGGAGCCGGCCGCGTCCATGAAGGCCCGGGGCAGCCCGGCGATCTTGTCGAGCCCCGACACGGGGGCCTTCGTACCGATGAGCGAATACAGCTGTCCGGCGATCAGCACGAGACCGATTCCGGCCAGCATGCCCTCGACGACGGACACCGAGATCGCCCGGAAGTAGCGCCCCAGTTTCAGGACGCCCATCGTGATCTGGAGGACGCCCGAGACGAGGACGATCACCCCGAGCGCGGGGAGGCCGAACTCCCGCACCGCCTCGAAGACGAGGACGGTCAGACCGGCGGCGGGGCCGGACACCTGGAGGCTGGAGCCCCGCATGAGTCCGGTGACGATCCCGCCGACGATGCCGGTGACCAGGCCGAGTTCGGCCGGCACCCCGGAGGCCACGGCCACGCCCACGCAGAGCGGGAGCGCGACGAGGAAGACCACCAGGGAGGCCGCGAAGTCGGTCTTGAGGTGCGGGAAACGGGATATGAGGGTGTTGCGGGACGTGGTCATCGGGCCGCTCACAGAGCCTGGAAGCGGTCGGTGGCGACGTCGTGCCCCAGCACGGCGCCGGTGTGGACCTCGTAGTACCAGCCGCGCACCGTCAGCCGGCCGTCGGCCAGCCGCTTCTCGACGCACGGGTAGGACCGCAGCCGCAGCAGCTGCGCGAGGACGTGGTTCTGGACCGCGCGGGCGACGGTCGGATCGGACGGTTCGGTCGCGTCGGGCTCGTCGGCGGCGTGCGCCAGCCAGTCCCGGACGGCCGGTACGGCGTCCAGGTCGTCACCGCGGACGAGGGCGCCGACCGCGCCGCAGTGCGAGTGACCGCACACGACGATGTCGCGGACGCCGAGGACCTCCACGGCGTACTCGATGGTCGCGGCCTCGCCGGAGGGGGCGCCGGTGCCGTACGGGGGGACGATGTTGCCTGCGGTGCGCAGCTCGAACAACTGGCCGGGGCGGGCGCCGGTGATCAGCGCGGGAACGACCCGAGAGTCGGAGCAGGTGATGAAGAGAACCTGGGGGGACTGGCCTTCTGCGAGCTTGGCGAACTCCTCAGGGCGCTGTCCGAACGTACGGGCGTTGTCGATGAGGGGCTGCATGTTCTGGTGATTCCTCCTGGCGCGCGTGGGGGCGCGTCGGACGTGCAGGACAGTGTTGGGGGAACTGCTCTCTGTTCTGCCTGCTCTCTCAGCAGCGGAAGACCTGAAGTGCCGCCGGAGAGTGGCTCGCCGAGGATCTCGACGGGCGATGGCGGTCCGCACCGGGCACGGTGGCCGGGTGCACCGCGATGTGATCGTGTGCCAGCGGGACGCGCTCGGGCTCCGAGGGGGCCGAGTCGGCGGTCAGGGTGGCGCGGTGCCGGTCGCTGCGCAGCGGATCCGTGGGATCCCCGGACCGGTCACAGTCGCGGGACGTGACCTTTATGTCGCGCAGCGCAATGCCCTGGGGGTTGATTCCGGGCTTGGCTTTGGCCTGTGCCTGACGGACCGTGTGCGCGTGTGCGAACGGCGAGGAAGCGGTGAAGAAGGGGAGTACGAGAAGGAAAGAGGCGATGAACGCGATGCCCGCGAGAACCGTCCTACCTCGGAACATGCACCCTCCCTTCAAAGTCTCCACGCTAAGTGCGTACCAATGACTGGTCAACGACTGGTCAAGAAACACGTTAACCCTGCAAAGACCTTTGCAGGGTTAACTCCACGTTTCTAGATGGAGACCGCCTCAAAAGAGGGGTGTTGATGTCCGGAACCGGCTCTTGACAGAGCCGGAGTGACTGTGGATCAGTTCTCGGTGAGCCGCTGCGCGTCGCGGGCCAGCGCGGTGAGCCGGGAGATCGCGCGGAAGTACTTCTTGCGGTACCCGCCGTTCAGCATCTCCTCGCTGAACAGCCGGTCGAACGGCAGCCCCGAGGCCAGCACGGGCACCTCACGGTCGTACAGCCGGTCCGCGAGGACCACCAGGCGCAGGGCCGTCGACTGGTCCGGGACCGGGCCGACGTCCGTCAGGCAGACCGCCCGCAGACCGTCCGTGAGCGCGCCGTAGCGGCTCGGGTGGACCTTCGCGAGGTGCTCCAGGAGCGCCGGGAAGTCGTCCAGGGACGCCCCCTCGGTGGCGTACGCGGCCTTCGCCACGACCTCGTCGCCGTACGGCGACGGCGCGTCCGGCAGACCGCGGTGGCGGTAGTCCTCGCCGTCGATGCGCAGCGCGCGGAAGTGCGCGGACAGGCCCTGGATCTCGCGTAGGAAGTCGGCCGACGCGAACCGGCCCTCGCCGAGCTTGCCGGGGAGCGTGTTGGAGGTGGCGGCGAGCGCGACCCCCGCCTCGACCAGCTTGCCGAGCAGCGTCGACACGAGGACGGTGTCGCCCGGGTCGTCCAGCTCGAACTCGTCGATGCACAGCAGGCGGTGGCCCGAGAGGGTCTTCACCGTCTGCTGGAAGCCGAGGGCGCCGACCAGGTTGGTCAGCTCGACGAACGTGCCGAACGCCTTCAGCGCGGGCTCGGCCGGGGTGGCGTGCCACAGGGAGGCGAGGAGGTGGGTCTTGCCGACGCCGTACCCGCCGTCCAGATAGACACCGCGCGGACCGGCAGGCGCCTTGGCCCTGCGGCCCCCGAACCCGAAGAACCCCCGTCGGGCGCCGCCCGCCGCGTGCGCTCCGCCCAGGCCGCCGGCGAAGGACTCCAGGATCCCGACGGCCTCGGTCTGGGTCGGCTGCTTCGGGTCCGGCAGGTACGTGCCGAAGCGGACCGAGTCGAACCGCGGCGGGGGGACCATCTCGGCGACCAGCCGGTCCGCCGGGACGTACGGCTCGCGCGTGCACAGGGAGACGGGCGCGACGTGGGCTATCGGTTCGACGCCGGAGGAGCCGGGGGAGTACGTGGACACGATTACCCATGTTAAAGGGCATGTAAGACTGCCAGCCATGCGACGCCTGTTCCCTGTGACCGACCAGACAGCGACCACCACGGCAGGGGAGTGGGGCCTCGGCGAGCTCGCGGACGCCTACGCGTACCCGCCCGGCGTGTGGCTGCGCGCCAACATGGTCTCCACCCTCGACGGCGCCGGCCAGCACGACGGCCGCTCCCACCCCATCTCCGGCACGGCCGACATGCGGATCTTCGGCGTCCTGCGCGCCCTCGCGGACGTCGTGGTCGTCGGCGCGCAGACCGTGCGCCAGGAGCAGTACGGTCCCGCCCGCGCCCGCGAGGAGTTCGCCGCACGCCGGGCCGCCGCCGGACAGGGGCCCGCACCCGCCGTCGCCGTCGTCTCCGCGAGCCTCGACCTCGACTTCTCGGCACCCCTGTTCACCTCCCCGCTCGTCCCGACCCTCGTGCTGACCGGCGCGGGCGCCGACCCCGTCCGCGTCGCGCGGGCGCGCGAGGCCGGGGTGGAG
>NZ_JBTYMC010000418.1:0-4624 GCF_054880855.1 Streptomyces sp. S6
CGGGCGCGCGGTAGACGTAGGTCGAACGCACCTGCTGGCGGCCGGAGGTGGACTGGAGGTCCACGACACCGGCGGTCGCCGTGATGCTCGTGTTCGCGCCGGTCCCGTCCAACACGACCGCCCTGCCCGGCCTGTTCACCGTGGGCGGCTGGTCCCACCCCGGCGGAGGGCTGGCGCACGCGGGCATGTCGGGCGCGCTGGTGGCGGGGCTGATCGTGGAGGGGCTGGAGTTCAGGGGGTCGCAGTGAGGGTGTGAGACAGCGGCCCGTCAGAAACGGTACTGCTGCTCGTCGTACCCGTTGCCGCCGTTCTGGCGGGGCCGGCCGTCCTGGTAGTACTGCTGGTCGGCCGGGAGGTCCTGGCCGTAGGACGGGTCGTCGGTGTTGCGCTGCTGGGGGACCCAGACGCCGCCGGCGGGGGTCTCGGTGTAGCCCGGCTGCTGGCCGTACTGGTCCTGGGGGTAGCCCTGCTGACCGTACTGCTGCTGGTCGTAGCCGGTGGTGTCGTACGAGCCGGTGGCGTAGGGCTGGGTGCCGATGTACGGGTCGGAGTAGGCGGCGTACTGCTGCTGCTCTCCGTTGGTGTCGTAGCCGTAGGCCTGCTGCTGGTCGTACCCGGAGTAGCCGTAGGCGTCTGTGCTCTGGCCGGGCTGGCCGGTGGCCGCCGCGTACGCGGAGTCGCTGTAGACGCCGTAGGTGCCGGTCTCGTCGGGCATCGGCTGGGGCTCGTAGACCGCAGTGGTGTCGGCGGTCTGGTGCATCGGGCGGGCCGGGGTGAAGACGTCGTCGCGGTCGTAGTCGTCGTCGTAGGCGCTGGTGGCGCGTTCGAAGGCGGCGGTGGCCGCGGCGTCGAGGGCCGGGTCGGCGTCCTGGCCGAAGGGGGCGTCCGGGGCGGCGCTCGCGGGCATGCCGGGGAGCGGGGCCAAGGGGGCGTCCGGGGTGTCGTCGCCGGTCTTGCCCTTGCGGCGCTTCGTGAAACCTTCCGGCTTCATGAAGCCCGCCCGCTTCGTGAGGCCCTCCGCGCCGTCCGGGCGTTTGAACGCCCAGCCGGACTCGAAGCCCTTGCGGAACGAGAGCGTGACGTACGTCTGGCCGATCGCGAACGCGACCGCGCCGACGGCGATCACCGGGACCGATGGAATCAGGACACCGAAGACGACGCCCAGGAAGCCGACGAACGCCAGCAGCCGCCAGCGCAGCCGCGCCTTGTACTGCAACAGCACCTCGCCGAGCAGCCAGAGCGCGACGACGCCGAACGCGATGTAGAGGACCGTCCAGCCCATGTACGCCCCTCTCCCAGTGGCCGCTACGCAGTGTGTCCTATTCCGGTGCGACCGGTCTAGGCCCGCGGGGGATGGTGCAGGCCAAGGTTCTCGTAGATTTCCAGCGACG
Source organism: Streptomyces sp. S6 (assembly GCF_054880855.1). Classification (NCBI taxonomy): domain Bacteria; kingdom Bacillati; phylum Actinomycetota; class Actinomycetes; order Kitasatosporales; family Streptomycetaceae; genus Streptomyces; species Streptomyces sp. S6. The sequence continues at coordinate 1,392 of NZ_JBTYMC010000418.1, forward strand.
CCGTGGAGTTGTTGAGCGTGATGAAGTGCAGTCCGGGGACACCCTCGGCGAGCAGCCGCGCGCAGAACTCCGTGGCGAATTCGATACCGATGGAGCGTACAGCGGCCGGATCGTCTTTCGCCGCGAGGATCCGTTCCCGGAGGACGGACGGGATGGCCGCGTTGCTGAGCTGCGGGAGCCGTTCCAGCATGCGGACGCTGGTGACCGGCATGATCTCCGGGATGACCGGGGTGTCGCAACCCGCGGCGGCGACGCGGTCGCGCAGGCGCAGGTAGGACTCGGGCTGGAAGAACATCTGGGTGATCGCGTAGTCGGCGCCCGCGCGGCACTTGTCGACGAAGTGCGCGACGTCCGTGTCCCAGTGGTCGGAGCGGGGGTGCATCTCGGGGAACGCGGCGACACCGACGCAGAAGTCGCCGGACTCCTTGATCAGGCGGACCAGTTCGGCCGCGTAGGTCAGTCCGCTGGGGTGCGCGACCCACTCGGCCATGGGGTCGCCGGGCGGGTCGCCCCGGACGGCGAGCATGTTGCGGATACCGGCGTCCGCGTACTGGCCGATGATGTTGCGCAGTTCGGCGATGGAGTGGTTGACGGCGGTCAGGTGGGCGACGGGGGTGAGCGTCGTGTCGGCGACGATCTGCTCGGTCTCCTTGACCGTCCCCGCGCGGGTGGAGCCGCCGGCGCCGTAGGTCACCGACACGAAGTCCGGTGCCACCGCCTCGACTCGCCTGAGCGCGCTCCACAGGCTCCGTTCGCCCTTCGGCGTCTTCGGGGCCGAGAACTCGAACGAGTACGTCGTCTTGCCGGACGCCAGAATGTCACGCACCGTGCGTGCGCGGTCGGTCCTTGTGGATGCGGTTCCGAGGGCCATACCCGCAGGTTAGCCAGGGTGGGGCCGCTACCCCAACCGACCTCGGGGAAAATGCCCTAATCCGTAAGGGTGGCGTCCGCATAGCGGACGGTCCGCTCCGCTCTACGCGCTCCGCAGCCGCTTCGTGAAGCGCGCCGCCGCCTCGCCGGGGTCGTCCGCCTCGGAGATCGCCCGGACGACGACCACGCGGCGGGCGCCGGCCTCCAGGACCTCGTCGAGGTTGGTGAGGTCGATGCCGCCGATGGCGAACCAGGGGCGGCCGGTGTTCAGGGAGGCGGTGTGGCGGACCAGGTCGAGGCCGGGGGCGTGGCGGCCGGGCTTGGTGGGGGTGGGCCAGCAGGGGCCCGTGCAGAAGTAGTCGACGCCCTCCTGGACGGCGGCGGCCTCCGCCTCCGCGTTCGCGTGCGTGGAGCGGCCGATCAGCGTCCGCCCGCCCAGGATCGCCCGCGCCGCCGGCACCGGCAGGTCGCCCTGCCCGAGGTGCAGGACATCCGCGCCGGCCGCGTGCGCCACGTCCGCCCGGTCGTTCACGGCGAGCAGCTTGCCGTGCCGCGCGCACGCCTCCGCGAACACGGCGAGGTGCTCCAGCTCCTCCGCGGCTTCCATCCCCTTGTCCCTGAGCTGCACGATGTCCACTCCCCCGCCGAGCACCGCGTCCAGAAACTCCGGGAGGTCTCCCTGACGCTTCCGCGCGTCCACACAGAGGTAGAGGCGGGCGTCGGCGAGGTGCGCTGCGGCGTCGGGCACGGTGGGTTCTCCCGGGGTGAGTTGGTGGGTGGTGGGACGCTGGAAGCGGGTTCGGGGGCCTGTGGGGGCACAGGACTGCCGACGAGCCGTCCCTGCGGACGGGTTGCCGGGGTGCGGCAGCGGATTGCCGAGGTGCGCGGACGCCCTCCTGGGGCCGGCAGCCCCACGACACCCCTCAAGCCCTGGGCCGATCAAGACGCCCGGCTCACCGAGCCCCTCGAAACGGCGGCCTCCCGCACACCCCGCGCAGTCTCTCGCGCCCGGTGCCCCGGAGGCCAGTGCCCTGTGGATCTCACGGTCTCGCCGAGCCACGGCCTCGCGGCGCTTCCACCGCCCTGGGCCATGGCCCTGCGCAGGAGACCTCGTCGCTCCACCGAACGGCTGCCCTCCGGAGACCGCCTCACGCGACGACGTCCCCGGAAATCCAGCCACCCTGCTGAACGCCAGCCCCCGACGGCCCCCGCCGCTCGCATGCGGCATCGGCCCGCGTGTCCACCCGAAGGGCCCCGCACGGCCGCGTCTCTCACTCCGCGGCCGTACCTCTGTGGGCGGTGCTCAGACGGCCAGGGCCTGGGCGCGGCGTTTGACCTCGGTGCCTCGGTTCTCCTGGAGTGCCTGGGCCGGGGTGCCGGGGAGGGTGGGGTCGGGGGTGAAGAGCCACTCGATCATCTCCTCGGCCGTGAAGCCGTCGTCCCTCAGGACGGTCAGGAGGCCGGGGAGGCCCTTGACGATCTTGTCGCCGTCGATGAAGGCGGCGGGGACGTGCAGCGCGCGGTTCTCGCCTCGGCGGACGGCGATCAGCTGGCCGTCCTTGACGAGCTGCCGTACGCGGGTCACCTCCTCTTCGAACTGTTCGGCGATGTCGGGCAGGGTCAGCCAGGCGGGGACGAGCGCGTCGATCCTCGTGTCAATCTCGGTCACGGCATCAAGCCTGCCATCTGCCACTGACACGCGGAAGCCGGGACCACCCGGACCGGCCCCCCACCCACCCCCGAGACCCCTCTCGGGGAAACCCCGTACCCCTCACGCCACCGCCGACTTCAACGGCGCCCCCGCGTCCCCCAGCACCTCCACGTCCAGCTCGGCCCCCGCCTCGATCAACCGCCGCCCCTGCGCCAGATCCCGGGGCCGGCCGACCGCCAGCAGCGCGACCAGCCGCCCTTCCCGCAGCCAGCAGACGGACCAGGCGGGCCCGGTGGGGTCCCCGCGCCAGATCATCGCGTCGGCGCCGGTGTGGTGCCCGGCGTACTGCACGAACCGCCCGAACTGCTCGGACCAGAAGTACGGGACGGGGTCGTAGGCGACGAGGGGCGCTCCGGTGGCGCCCGCGAGGATGTTCGCGGCGACCGTGCGGGGCCCCTGGAGGGCGTTGTCCCAGTGATGGATCAGGAGGCGTTCGGCGTACCGCGCGGAGGGGAAGGAGGCGCAGTCGCCGACGGCGTAGACGTCGACGGCGGAGGTGCGGAGGCGGTCGTCGGTGACGACCTCGCCGTGCGCGCCGAGGGCGATGCCGGAGCCGGCGAGCCACCCGGTGGCGGGCCGGGCGCCGATGCCGACGAGGACGGCGCCGGCGGGGATGCGCGTGCCGTCGTCGAGGAGCACGGCGCCGGGTTCG
>NZ_JBTYMC010000419.1:0-4599 GCF_054880855.1 Streptomyces sp. S6
GATGCCGTGCGCGCCGAGACCGCCCGCTCCCCAGATGCCGACGGCCTGGGCGGGCCGCACGGCACCGGTGCCGACGATCGCGGCGTACGGCGTGGACACGGCGTCCGGGATGATCGCGGCCTGCTCGAACGGCAGGTCGTCCGGGATCGGGAGGAGGGTGTCCTCGCGGGCCAGGGCGTACTGGGCCCAGCCGCCGTGGTAGTCGACGCCCCGGGTCCGAGGCCGGCGGCAGCCCGTGCGGCGCAGACAGGCCTCGCACCCGCCGCACGCCTGCCCCGCCTGGAGCACGACCCGCTGTCCCGGCTGCCACGGACCCCGCACCGCCGGACCGAGGGTGTGGACGGTGCCGGCCGCCTCGTGGCCGAGAGTGAGCGCGTTCGAGGCGGCGACCTCCTCGTCGGGGAAGAAGGGGGTGATGCCGCCGTCGATCAGATGGACGTCCGACAGGCACACCCCGGCGGCCTTGACCTCGACGAGGACCTCACCCGGCCCGGGGACGGGGACCGGGACCTCTTCGACGGCGAACGTGCGGCTGTCCAGGCGGAGCCGTCCGGCGAGCATCGTGCTCATGACGGGAACCTCGCTTCACTGAGCTTGTCGATTGACAAGGTCGATTAACCATGTCGAGCGACGGCTGTGTCAAGGACGGCGAGAGGGGATGAGTTGAGGCGGTCCGGGGTTCTGTCGCGCGCCTGTGTCACTTGACACATTCTCTCGACTTGGTCGGCTGACAATGTCGCTTGTATGGTCGGCGGCAAGCGACTGCTGCTGCACGACGAAAGGCACGCCATGACGCACGCATCCATGGGTACGACCGAGTCCGTCCCCGAGCGCCCCGCGCTCCCCCTGATCGGTCACGCGCTCGGCATCCCGAAAGGTGCGGAGGGCCTCCTCCACCTCATGAACGAGGTCAAGGAACTCGGCCCGCTGTTCAAGGTCCGCGTCTTCGGCACCGAGACCGTCCTCGTCGGCGGCCTCGACCTGGTCACGGAACTGTCGGACGAGACCCGCTTCCGCAAGAACGTGCACGCCGACCTCGTCGAGATCCGGCAGCTCGCCGGGGACGGCCTGTTCACCGCCTTCCACCACGAGCCCAACTGGCAGAAGGCGCACGACATCCTGATGCCCGCGTTCTCGCTGGGCGCGATGCGCGGCTACCACGCGACGATGCTGCGCGTCGCCCGCTCCCTCGTCACCAAATGGGACCGGGCGGCGGGGGAGCACCCGGTGGACGTCCCCGAGGACATGACCCGGCTGACGTTCGACACGATCGGGCTGTGCGGCTTCGACTACGACTTCGAATCGTTCCGCCGTGCCGAACCCCACCCCTTCGTCGACGCCATGGCCCGCGCCCTGCACTTCACCCAGGCCAAGGGCGAATCCGTCCCGGGCACGGAGCTGTTCAAGTGGAAGCAGGCCGACCAGTTCCGCAAGGACGCCCGGTCGATGACGGACCTCGTCGACGAGGTCATCCGCCGCCGCCGGGCCTCCGGCGACCCGAGCACCGACGACCTCCTGGGCCGGATGCTCCACACCGAGGACCCGGTGACCGGAGCGCCCCTGGACGACGTCAACATCCGCCACCAGGTCATCACGTTCCTGATCGCGGGACACGAGACCACCAGCGGCGCCCTCTCCTTCGCCCTGTACTACCTGACCAAGCACCCCGAGGTCCTGACGCGGGCCCAGGCCGAGGTGGACGCGCTGTGGGGTGACACCGACACCCCGGACCCCGAGTACGGCGACGTCGGCAAGCTCACCTACCTCCGCCAGGTCCTCAACGAGAGCCTGCGGCTGTGGCCGACCGCGCCCGCGTTCGCCGTGGAACCGGTCCAGGACACCGTCATCGGCGGGAAGTACGCCGTCCGCGAGGGCGAGACACTGATGGTGCTGACCCCGGCCCTGCACCGCGACCCCGCCTGGGGCGAGAACGTCGAGCTGTTCGACCCCGACCGGTTCACCCCGGAACGGGAGGCGGCCCGACCGGTCCACCTGTTCAAACCGTTCGGCAGCGGCGAACGCGCCTGCATCGGCCGCCAGTTCGCCCTGCACGAGGCCACCCTGCTGCTCGGCCTGCTGGTCCACCGCTACCGGTTCGTCGACCACACCGACTACCGGCTGAAGCTCAAGCAGTCCCTCACCATCAAGCCCGACGACTTCTCCCTGGGCCTCATCCGCCGCTCAGCGGCCGACCGTCGCACCCCCGCCCAGGCCGGCGGCACGACCGCCGTCCAGCACCGCCCGGCCTCCCGAGCCGCCACCGGCACGGCCCTCACCCTCCTGCACGGCTCCAACCTCGGCACCTGCGCCGCCCTCGCCCGCGACCTCGCGACGGACGCCGACACCCACGGCTTCGCCCCGAACGTGGCCCCGCTCGACGCGGCCGTGGACAAGCTCACCGGCCCCGTCGTCATCGTCGCCGCCTCCTACAACGGCCGCCCCACCGACGACGCCGCCCGGTTCGTCACCTGGCTGGAGAGCCTCGCCCCCGGCGCCCTCGACGGCCTCCCGTACGCGGTCCTCGGCGTGGGCGACCGCAACTGGGCCGCCACCTACCAGCGCGTCCCCACCCTCATCGACGAACACCTCGCCGCCGCTGGCGCCGTCCCGATGCTGGAACGCGGCGCGGCCGACGCCTCCGGCGACTTCGCGGGCGCGGTGGACCGCTGGAGCGGCGACCTGTGGACCACCCTCTTGGAGCGCTACGGCTCCGGCACGACGACGGCCCAGGCCGAGCCGGCGGGGGAGGACCAGAGCCTGTACGAACTCCACGACGCCGCCGACTCGGTGACCGACGGACTCGCCGCACGCCACGGCGTACAGTCGATGGAAGTCCTCGACGCGTACGAACTCGTCGACATGACCCACGAGTTGGGCCGCTCCAAGCGCTTCCTGCGGCTGCGCCTGCCCGCCGGCGTCACCTACCGCACCGGCGACCACCTCGCCCTCCTCCCGCGCAACCCCGAGACACTCGTCCGGCGCGTCGCCGACCGCTTCGCCCTCGACCTCGACCGCACCGTCGCCCTGCGCGCCCGCCGCCGCAGCCGCAGCGCCCTCCCCGTCGACCGCCCGCTGACCCTGCGCCGCCTGCTGACCGACTTCGTCGAACTCCAGGACCCCGCCACCCGGGACCAGACCGCCGTCCTCGCCGACCACACCGCCTGCCCGCCGGAGAAGCAGCCGCTGACGGAACTCGCCGACACGGGAACCCGGTTGAGCGTCCTGGAACTCCTTGAGCGTCACCGGGCCTGCGAACTGCCCTTCGAACGCTTCCTGGAACTCCTGCCGCTGCTGCGCCCCCGCCACTACTCCATCTCCTCCTCCGCCCGGGCGACCCCCGACACCGTCGACCTGATGGTGTCGCTGCTTGCCGCACCCCACCGCGCGGGCCACGACACCTTCCGGGGCATCGCCTCCCACCACGTCCAGACCCTGAAGGCGGGCGACACCGTCCAGGCCCGCGTCCTGCCGTGCGACGAGAGCTTCCGGCTGCCGGACGACGACTCCGTCCCGGTGATCCTCGTCAGCGCCGGCACCGGGCTCGCCCCCTTCCGGGGAGCAGTCCTGGACCGCCTCCACACCGGCTCCACCGGCACCCTGCTCTGCTACTTCGGCTGCGACCACCCGGACGTCGACCACCTCCACCGCGCCGAGTTCGCGACCGCCCAGACCGCCGGAGCCGTCAGCATGCGCCCCACCTTCTCCCACGCCCCCGAGAACGGCGCACGTTTCGTCCAGGACCGCATCGCCCGCGAGAGCGACGAGGTCTGGGCGGCACTGGAGAACGGCGGGCGCGTCCACGTCTGCGGCGACGGACGACGGATGGCGCCGGCCGTACGGGAGGCGTTCAGGGCGATCTACCGCGAGCACACCGGCGCGGACGACGACGAGGCCGGCGAGTGGCTGGCCGCGCTGGTCGAGTCCGGCGTGTACGTCGAGGACGTCTGGGCCGGCTGACCCGTCCGTGGCCCCGACCTCCCCGCTCGTCTTCCCACCTGAGGACTCCCATGCCTGATGCACACCCGGTTCCCACGACGAGGGGCGCGCGCGGCGGCTCCGCCCCGGCCCTCGGCGTCTTCGTGGCCCTGATAGCCGGCGTCACCCTCGGCAACGGCGGGGCGAACGTGATGCCCGTCTTCGTCGACGACTTCTCCTCCCGCTTCGACCTGTCGGACTCCTCCGCGGGCCTGGTGGCCGCGACCCAGCTCATGGCCACCGCCGCCGTCACCCTGCTGCTCGCCGAACGCGCCGCACGGCCGCACCGGGTGCGCATGGTCCGCGCCGGCCTGATCCTCGCGGGCCTCGGCTTCGTGGGGGCGACGGCGGCCTTCGACCCGGTGACTCTCATCTTCGCCAACCTGGTCATCGGCGCCGGGCTCGGCGTCGTCTACGCGGCGGCGACAGCGGCACTCGCCGCCACCGGCGACGCCGACAAGGCGTCCGCCGTCACCATCGCCGGCACGGTCTGCGTGACCGCGCTGCTGATCGTCGCGGTGCCCGAGGCCAACCACAGCGTGGGGGCGGGGACCGGGTTCCTGCTCATGGCGGTGTGCTGCGCCGCCGCCTGGCCGCTGGTCCGGCACCTGCCCGACGGCCCCG
>NZ_JBTYMC010000420.1:0-4569 GCF_054880855.1 Streptomyces sp. S6
TCGTCATGCTGTTCGCCGTGGTCGCCGGCGCCCTCGCCTGGTCGACCCCCGTCCAGGCCCACGGCACCGTCGTCGGCCCCGCCACCCGCGCGTACCAGTGCTGGAAGACGTCGGAACGTCAAGGCCGAGCCCGGGGATGGACACCGACGCGGCCTCCGGTGCCGTCACCGCCGTCCGCAACGGGCAGCGCCTCGACCTCGACACCGGGGACGACCGCGCGCAGGCCGGCCGTCACCCGCTCGGCGACCTCGACGGCCGTCAGCGAGCCCTTGAACTTGTCCGCCGCGACGAGCACGCGCCGTGCACGCCGCTCCGAAGGCTCCGCCACCTGTCTCCCATCCCCGCACCGGTCAACGCCGCAGTGACCTTAACCGGCGGACGCGCTCGGCGTCATGCGGCGTCCGAAGCCTGGATTCCGGCTGTGCGGTGGCCGTGACCTCGGCATTAGGGTCGCGCGAGGCGCTGGGGACACGAACTCGTCGGACGGGTAGCGCAGTTCGCTCCTGGATACGCTTCCGGGATGAGCATCGCTGACTACGCCACGTACATCGCCTCCCTGCCCCGTGTCCTCGCGGGCGCCGCCGCGCTCTTCCGGGACGCCGAGGGGCGGGTGCTGCTCGTCGAGCCCAACTACCGTGAGGGCTGGGCGCTTCCGGGCGGCACCATCGAGTCGGACACCGGCGAGACCCCCCGCCAGGGCGCCCGCCGGGAGACCCTGGAGGAGATCGGCCTCGACCGTCCGCTGGGCCGCCTCCTCGCGATCGACTGGGTCCCCGGCACGGCCCGTCCGCCGCTGGTGGCCTATGTGTACGACGGTGGCGTGCTCGGCGAGGAGGAGCTCAAGTCGATCCGGCTCCAGGAGGAGGAGCTGCTGTCCTGGAAGCTCGTTCCGCGTGAGGAGCTGGCGGCGCATCTTCCCGGGGAGCTCGGGCTGCGCGTGCTGGCGGCGCTGGACGCACTGGCGGAGGGAACGGGTACGGCCGAGCTGGAGAACGGGGTCCCGGCGGCCTGAACTCCGGTGTGTGCTAGCCCTGTTGGGTGTCGGGCCTGACGTCGATCTCGCGCAGCGCCTCGTCCCGTTCGGCGACGCGCGCCTCCGTGCGGTGGCCGCGCTGGATGTAGTCCCGCAGGACCAGTTCCACGGCGTCCTGCGGGGTGCCGACCCCGGCCAACACCATGGCCTCGACGACGAGTTCGGCATCGAGGGCGACGGAGACCTTTGCCATGGCGTGACGTTATCACCGGGGTGCGGCATGGGGGGATATCCAGTCGCTCACCTGGGGCAGGGGTTCTACGCTCGGCGTATGGCCAAGCCCCTCGTCGCGATCCTCACCGGTGCCGGTGTCAGCACGGACTCCGGAATCCCCGACTACCGCGGGCCGAACGGGCTGTGGCGGCGGGACCCGGAGGCCGAGAAGCTCGTGACGTACGAGTACTACATGGGCGATCCGGAGATCCGGCGGCGTTCCTGGCGGATGCGACGGCACAGCGAGGCGCTCACGGCCGAGCCGAACGCCGCGCACCGGGCGATCGTCGAACTGGAGCGGTCGGGCGTACCGGTGCGGGTGCTCACGCAGAACGTGGACGGGCTGCACCAGCTCGCCGGGCTGCCCGCCCGCAAGGTCCTCGAACTCCACGGCACCGCACGGCAGTTCGTGTGCACGAAGTGCGGTGCGCGCGGACCGATGGCGGACGCCCTCGCCCGCCTCGACGCCGGGGAGGACGATCCGCCGTGCCTGGAGTGCGGCGGCATCCTCAAGTCGGCGACGGTCATGTTCGGCGAGCATCTCGACCCGGGTGTCCTGGGTGACGCCCTCGCCGTCGCCAAGGCGTGCCAGGTCTTCTACGCCGTCGGCAGCTCCCTCAAGGTCCACCCCGCCGCCGGTCTGGTCGGCGTCGCCGCCGAGCACGGGGCGCGGCTGACCGTCGTCAACGCGGAGCCGACGCCGTACGACGAGGTGGCGGCCGAGGTGGTGCGGGAGCCGATCGGGACGGCGTTGCCGCGGCTGTTGCGGGAGTTGGGGGAGGCGGGGTGAGCGGAGGCGGGCCCGTGCCGAACGGGCCCGTCAGGACAGGTCCGTTCAGAACAGCGCGGTGCCCCGTTCGAAGTCCAGCAGGCGGCGTTTGCGGTCGAGGCCGCCACCGTAGCCGGTGAGGTCGCCGGAGGCTCCGATGACACGGTGGCAGGGGACGATGATGCTGATGGGGTTCTTGCCGTTGGCGAGGCCGACGGCGCGGGAGGCGCCGATGTTGCCCAGGGCTTCGGCGAGTTGGCCGTAGGTGCGAGTCTCGCCGTAGGGGATGGCCAGGAGCTGGGACCAGACCGACTTCTGGAACTCGGTGCCGTGCAGGCGAAGTTCGACGGTGAACTCCGTCAACTCGCTTGCGAAGTAGGACTCCAGCTGGGCTTCTGTCTTGTCGAGTCCCGTGTCGTCGCGGGGGCCGAAGCTCTCCTCGGGCGGGCGGTGGCGTTGGTCGGCCATGTAGAGGCCGCACAGGACGCCGTCGTCGGCGACGAGGGTGAGCGGGCCGTAGGGGCTGTCGATGACCTTGTGGTGCTTCACAGGAACATCCTTACGCAGGAAGGAAGTTGATGGGGTGATCGTCGGTCGCCCACAGGTACTGGACGGCGTAGGCACGCCAGGGTCGCCAGGCGGTGGCGCGGGCGGTGAGGGCAGCCGGGGTGGCGGGCAGGCCCAACTCCTGGGCCGCGCGCCGGACTCCGAGGTCGGTGGGGAGGAAGGCGTCGGGGTCGCCGAGGGCGCGCATGGCGATGACGTCGGCGGTCCAGGGGCCGAAGCCGGGGAGTGCGAGGAGCCGTTCCCTGGTCTCGGGCCAGTCGCTCTCCGGGCCCAAGTGGAGGGTGCCGTCCGTGAGTTGTGCGACGAGTGTGGTGAACGTCGTGCGGCGGGTGCGGGGCATCGCGAGGGTCTCGGGGTCGAGTCCGGCCAGCGCCCCGGGGGTCGGGAAGAGGTGGGTGAGGCCGCCCTCGGGGTCGTCCACGGGGTCTCCGTACGCGGTGACCAGGCGGGCGGCGTGGGTGCGGGCCGCCGCCGTCGAGACCTGCTGGCCGAGGACCGCGCGGACCGCGAACTCGGCCTCGTCGACCGTGCGAGGGACCCGGCGGCCGGGGGCCTTGTCGACGAGGGGCGCGAGGACCGGGTCGGTGCGGAGCTGGTCGTCGACGGCGACCGGGTCGGCGTCGAGGTCCAGCATGCGGCGGCAGCGGCTCGTCGCGACGGTCAGGTCACGCAGGTCGCTGAGGGTGAGGCGGCAGGCGATGTGGTCGGGGTTCGGGGTGAGGGCGACGATGCCGTGGCCGTACGGGAGGCGCAGGGTGCGGCGGAACGCGCCGTCCCGCCACTCCTCGACGCCGGGGACCGCCGTCGCGGCGAGGTGGCCGAAGAGGTTGTCGGGGGTGAGGGGGGCGCGGAAGGGGAGCCTGAGCTGGAGTGCGCCGGGGGTCGCCTTCGTCGACTTCGGGGCGCGGCACCGCAGTTCGGTGGGTGAGAGGGCGAAGACCTCGCGGACGGTGTCGTTGAAGGTGCGGATCGATGAGAAGCCCGCCGCGAACGCGACGTCCGCCATGGGGAGTTCGCTGGTCTCGATCAGGATGCGGGCCGTCTGGGCGCGCTGCGCCCTCGCCAACGCGAGGGGGCCCGCACCGAGTTCGGCGAGGAGTTGGCGCTCCACCTGCCGGGTGCTGTAGCCGAGGCGGGTGGCCAGGCCGGTCACGCCGTCGCGGTCGACGACGCCGTCCCCGATCAGCCGCATCGCCCGGGCCACCACGTCGGCCCGATGGTTCCACTCCGGCGATCCCGGGCTCGTGTCCGGCCGGCACCGCTTGCACGCCCGGAACCCGGCTTGCTGGCAGGCCGCCGCGCTCGGGTAGAATGCCATGTTCTGCGGCTTCGGCGGCACGGCCGGGCAACTCGGCCGGCAGTAGATCCCTGTCGTGTGCACCGCCGTGAAGAACCACCCGTCGAACCGCGCGTCCTTCGACTGCACGGCCCGCACACAGCGCTCCCGGTCGGTGTGCATCCCGTTCTGCATACGTCCAGCATGGGGGCTGGTGGGAGGTTCGGCTGGCGGGAATCCGACATGGACGTGCGGGGTGGGGTCGCCGGTGGGGGGAGTGGACGGCCAGGGTACAGAGGGGCTGGGCCGGGGAGGAGGGCGGCGGGAACGGGGGTGGACAGGGGGCCGGGGGTGGGCCGGCCCCTCGTGCCCCGCCCCTCAGAGGGCAGCGGCAGGTGCCCGGCCAGGTCCCACAGCACGAGCCCGGTGATTGAACGCCCCGGCGATGACCAAGTTCTGCCGGACGAGGCGGCGGGCGGACCGGGAGAGGCGGGCGGCGGGCGGTACGGCGGTGTGGTCGTCGTGGGCGGTCTCCAGGGCGAGATCCGAGCCGGCCCTCCCCATGGCGACACCCGCATGGGCGACGGCGAGGGCGGGCGCGTCGTTGACGCCGTCGCCGGCGAAGTGGTCGTGGACGACCGCCGCCTTCTCGGGCAGCCGACCGGCCCGGACGTCCACGACGCCGGTCGCCCGCTCGGGTGGAGGGGGCGG
>NZ_JBTYMC010000421.1:0-4545 GCF_054880855.1 Streptomyces sp. S6
CGCAGCACCGCGCGTACGAGGCGGGCGGGCGGGACCGCCGCCACCTCCGCGAACCGGCCGCGCGCCAGCCAGTCCACCTCGGCCGCCTTCAGTCCGTGCGGGAGGGGGCCGATCGGGGGGACGCGGCCGGGTCTGCGGCCGGAGACGAGGTGCAGGGTCTGGGCGTGGCGGGGGACGATCCCGAGCGAGGTCACCTTGACGCCGGGTACCGCGCCGAGTGAGTCGCGGATCTTCGCGGGGAGGGTGATGCCGGTGGGGCTCGCGTCGTGCAGAACGTGAACGGTGGCGGTCCCGGCGAGGGCCAGGGCCGACTTGAGGAGGGGGTCGAGGGGGAGGTCGTCCGGTGCGGCGAGGATCGGGCAGGCCGCTTCGAGGTGGACGTGGTTGGCGAGCAGCATGCCGGTGATCCGGCGGTCCTGGCAGATCAGGAGGCGGGGTACGCCGTAGTCGTAGAGGTCGGGTTCGGCCGCCGGGCCGCCGGTGGTGGGGGCGGGGGCGGCTGCGGGGAGCAGACCGGGGAGGTGCAGGCCGTCGAGGGCCTCGGTGAAGTGGGGGAGGCGGACGGGTGGGGGCGGGCTGTAGGGGACGTGGCGCAGGGGGGCCGGGCGGGGGCGCAGGACGCGGCACGTCTCGTAGTACAGCTGGCGTTCGGTGAAGCGCAGGTTCCCGGGGGTGGCGGCCCGGCGCGCGGCCTCGGTGATCGCCCGGCGCAGGAGGGGCCTCGGCATGTCGGTTCCCGTCTTTGCGGATGAGTGGGTCAGCCACTGGACCTCTCCGGGGGCCAGGTGGCCGGGCCAGTTTTGGAGGGCAGTGGATGAGTGGCCCAGCCACTGGACCTCTGCGGCGGCCAAGTGGCCGAGCCAGTTTTGGAGGGCAGCGGATGAGTGGCCCAGCCACTGGACCTCTCCGGGGGCCAAGTGGCCGAGCCAGTTTTGGAGGGCAGCGGATGAGTGGCCCAGCCACTGGACCTCTGCGGCGGCCAAGTGGCCGAGCCAGTCAGGGTCGGAGTGGATGAGCGGTTCGGCCACTTCACCCGATCCCCTCTCCCCGTTCGTCCGGCCAAGTGAGGAACCCGACGGACGCGGCCTCTCGGCGCACCCCCGCCTCTTCGACGGCCCGTGTCACGACGGCCAGCAGCTTGGCGGGCGGCACTCCGACGAGCGGGAACCCCCACCCCTTCCCGAGCCACTTCACCTGCTCCGGCGTCAACCGCCCGCCGTCCGTCAGCGACTTGACGGTGTCGGGCCCCGGCCGCTCCCCCCGCACCGGCACCGCCTTCCGCACCCCGAACACGGCCCCCACCGGTACCCCGATGTCGACGACGGTCCGCCCGGGGACGGCGGCACGGACCCTGTCGACCCACAGCAGCCCGTCCGCGTCGGCGTCGTGCAGCACAAGCACCGGCCCTCGGCCGGGCAGCACCGACCAGTCGGCGAAGACGTCGACACCGGCCTTGTCCAGGAAGACGCCGATGGACCGGTCGGGGCAGATCACGACGGGCCCGTCGGGCGACGCCCGGCCGGGCCGGGGATAGCGGCTGTCGTCGAGGACCCCGGCCGGCAGCCGGTGATAGACGTCCCGCCAGGCCGCCATCATGTCGGTACGGAACGCCTCCCGCCCGACCTTGGGCCGCCCCCGCCCCACCCCCACGACACGGGCGACGACGAACCCGGCGCCCGCGAGGAGCGCGAGCACCCCGCCGACCTGGGCGGCGCCCACCCCGGTGTCGAGCCCGAAGATCCCGCCGACCGCTCCGACGGCGAGCAGGACGATCGCGCAGCCCGTCTCGACTCGTGGTTCCCGCAGCGCGCGGCGCGACAGGGCGTACCACAACTGGCCGGTCGTGCAGGGAAGTTGCCCGTTCTGGGTGAGTCCGGCGACGACCCTGCGGACCCGGAGGTCGTTCAGTCCGAGCGGGTTGGTCTTCGGGTCGAAGGCGTAACGGCGCCCGCATTTGCCGCACTTGTTGTCGGGCCGCTCCTTGCGCAGGAGGGACTGTTCGCAGTGCGGGCAGATCATGGCCGGCCCTCCAGTCGCCGCGCGACGCGTCGCAGGCGTGCGGCGAGGCGTTCCCGGGCGGTGGTGGCGCCGATGCCGTGCAGGTTCTGGTGGCGTTCGATGTCCCGCAGGGCGGCGGCGAGTCGGCTGAAGGAGGCATCGGCCCGGCGTTCCGCTTCGTCGGCGGTGATCGCGTAGTCCTGGTGGTCGATGCCGTAGCCGGTGTTCGCGGCGAGGATGGTCAGCGGGTCGGCGCTCCGGTTGGCGAAGGAGTGCGGCATCATCTCCGGGATGCGGATCAACTCGCCGGGAGTGAGGGCGACTTCGGTGACCCGGCCGTGCCGGTCGTCGTACAGGCCGCAGGCGGCGTGGCCGAGGCTGAGGACGTAGTGCTCGCCGCCGTGGGCGTGCGGGGTGAAGGCGCTGCGGGGGCCGACGATGCCGAGTTTGACGGTGGCGTTGGAGGGTCGTTCGGGTGACGTCTTCGCGTCGCCGACGAGGTAGTGGGCGAACTGTCCGTCGTCGATGAACCTCAACAGGTCCTTGTCGGGGCCGAGTTCGCGGGCGCCGTCGCGGTCCGTGAGGGTCACCCCGCCGTCCGCGTCGAGCCGGTACAGCCGTACCCCGGCGGGGAGTTCACCCGCCGCCGCGGAAACTCCACGGCCTTCACGCATCCCACCGGACAAGCGCGCCTCCCCCATGTGCCGCTCACGTATGCGCATCGTAGGCCGATGATCTAGAACTCGACGAGGTCGCGGACGGACCAACTTGCTTCACCGGGGCGAACGATGGGTGAACGGCCGGTGCCGCCGCCCCGCCCCGAGGAGGTGGCGTTGCGTCAGGTGCGCGAGACGATCAGGCCGGCCGTCGCCTTGTTCCTCGAACTGCGCGCGACATTCCCCTGGTTGGGGTGGGCGGTGGGCGGGGCGCGACGGTCACCCCGGCAGCCTCGGCTTGGAGAACCTCCTCACCCGCTGGGACTCAGACGCCGACGTCGTACCAGGTCCCCGCCTGCCACTCGCGGCCCTCCCACAGCTTGCGGCGAACCGCGTCCGGGTCGTTCGCGACGCGGGAGCCGTCGGCCGTGAACAGCATGGTCGCCCGGCCGGGGAGGGTGTACGGGGTCCAGCCGGGTGTGCCGGTGGTGACGAACGCGCCCCAGGCGGCGTGGAGTTCGCCCGCCACGCCGTCGCCGCCCGTCCAGACGGCGGGGGCGTCGGAGCCGTGGAACGCGGGGAGGCCGGCATAGGCGGTGAGGGGGCCGTCGTACCGGGAGCGCCAGACGGGGGCGTGGGTGCTCTGGGCGTCGGCGAGGCGGGTGGTGGGGACGGCGTAGCGCTCGTCGGTCATGAGGTCGGCGCGCGGGTCGCCGGGGGTGTAGGCGGCGAGGATCTCGTCGCGGGTCTCGGGGCCGAAGGCGTCGTCCAGGACGTGGGCGGCGCGGGCGGCGGAGCCGGGGGCGCCCATCTCGAACAGGAGGCACTCGCTGACGCAGTGCTGGGCCAGGAGGGGGATACCTGCGGCGGCGCCGTCCGCGATGGCGTCGGTGGGGCGGCGCGGAATCGCGAGGCCGTCGATCACCGGGCGCCACACCCAGGTGGCCTCGATGCCCTGGGCGACGGCGTTCTGGGCGGCCAGGACGGCTTCGGCGGGCGCGTCCCTCGGGTCCCCGGCGCCGAGTTCCTTCAGGAAGCGGGCTGCCAGCGCGCGGCTCTGCTCCGGCGTCGCGACGTGGTCGCCGCCGCTGCTGGTCGCGGCGGCGTGGACGAGGCCCCGGGTGAGCGGGGACGCGATCAGGTTGGACACGGACTTGGCGCCGGCGGACACCCCGTAGACGGTGACCCGGCCGGGGTCGCCCCCGAACGCCCCGATGTTGGCGCGCACCCAGCGCAGGGCGGCGATCTGGTCGTGCGTGCCGTGGGCCCCGCTGTGCTCCTCGTCCGGCAGGGCAAGAAACCCGAGCGCGCCGAGCCGGTAGTTGAGGCTCACCACCACAACGCCGAAGTCCCGGGCGAGGACGACGCCGTCGCCCACCATGTCGTGCCCGTTCCCGACGTGGTAGCCGCCACCGTGCAGCCAGACGACGACGGGGGCGCGGACGGCGTCGGCGGGTGCCGTGACGTTGAGGTGGAGGCAGTCCTCCGAGGGCGCCGGGATGTCGAGGCCGTCCGGCGCCGGCGTTCCCGGGATCAGCGGCGGCGGCTGGATCGCGGGGTTGCCGGGCCGCGACCCGTCCCGCACCCCGCTCCAGCCCTCGGCGGGACGCGGCGGGCGCCAGCGGGCGGGACCCACCGGCGGGGCGGCGTACGGGATGCCCCGCCAGGACAGGACACCGTCACCGCTCTCGACGCCGCGCACCTTGCCGCCCGCGGTCTCGATGATCCTCGTCATGGCCGCCGCCCTCCGGACGTGATCGTCTTCTGTGCCGGACGAGAGACTATCGGCCGCGGCGCCGGCGGACGAGCCGCAGTTGGCCAAGCCCCGGCAGCGAAAGGGCTGGTCAACCGGGGCGGCGGGGTGGGACGGGGCGGCGGGGCCCGGCGACAC
>NZ_JBTYMC010000422.1:0-4542 GCF_054880855.1 Streptomyces sp. S6
ACGACCCCCGGTACCCGCTGGGCCCGGGGGAGCGGCTGTGCACCCTGGGCTTCCCGGGCGTCGACCATGCGCGCGTGGTGCGCGAGGGACGCCTCGTTCGGCCGGTCGCAGCCGGTGGCCGGGCCACCGGAGACCTGGAGGGCGGAGGAGACGATCCCGGAGAGGTGCTCCAGCATGCGGTTGCCGGCGACCTGGATGAGCAGGGTGTGGAACTCGGCGTCCGCGCGGGAGTACGTCAGGGCGTCACCCTGCGCCATGGCGTGCCCCATGATCTCGACCATGTCGGACAGCCTCTGCTGGACGTCCTCCCGGCCGTGCCCGGCGGCCAGGCGCGCGGCGAGCGGTTCGATGGTCCAGCGCAGTTCGGTCAGCTCACGGCGCTGGTCGTCGCGCTGCGGGCCGAAGGCACGCCATTCGATGATGTCGGGGTCGAGCAGGTTCCAGTCGCTCACGGGGCGCACGCGCGTGCCGACGTTCGGCCGGGCGCTGACCAGGCCCTTGGCCTCCAGGACGCGCAGCGACTCGCGGACGACGGTGCGGGAGACCTCGAAACGCTGGCCGATCTCCTCGGGCACCAGGGGGCGGTCGGCGCCGAGGTCGCCGGAGACGATCATCTGTCCGAGCTGCTGGACGAGTTGGCCGTGCAGCCCGCGCCCGCGGCTGCCCGTGGCGCGGCGGCCCACGCGGCCGAGGTCGGGGTCGACGCCGTCCCAGATGGGCGAGCGGCCGGCGGGGGTCTCGGCGTAGGGGTAACGGTCGAGTTCGCCCGGGGCGGCCAGACCGGAGTCGGCGGAGCGGGCGGCGGTCATCATGGTGTGCGCAAGGGTACTCACGGATCTTTTGTCGGCGCCGTCCCCAACTCCCTTGAGGGCTTTGGTGAAAAGCACACGAAAGGGTGATCGCTCACCCCGTCGGAATTGACGCCTTATCGGAAAGAAATGGGCTTTCTGGGGGGAGTTGTGCGCACCGCGGGCGTAGACGGGCGTCATCGGACCCTGCGGCGCAGGGTGGTGAGCAGATACGCGCACAGCAGGGTGGTGAGCGACAACGCCAGTGCGCCGCCCACGGGTTGGGCCACCACGCGCGCGGCGGCGTCGAGGTAGCGCTCGCCCCCGAAGGGCCAGCGCAGCAGGAACATGCCGCGCGCCCGCGCGGGCATCCCGGCCGCCACGCGCACGGACGCACCCGCCGACAGCCGGTGCAGGAGCGGGACGACGGCGACCGGTACGGCGAGCACGGCGGCGAGCCCGGCCGTCGTGGACCGGAACACGCCGGCCGCCAGCACCCCGGCCCAGGCGCAGCCGACCACGAGGGCGATCCAACTCGCGCCGAGGGAGAGCCAGTCCGCGGGAACTTCCGCGAGCTCCCGTCCGTAGACGAGGTAGAGCGCCTCGGCGTCGCAGCCCACCGTGAGGACGGCCAGCACCAGCGCGGTGAGGGCGGCGACGAGGAGTTTCGCGGCCAGCAGCCCCAGCCGCCGGGGGACGGTGCCGCGATCCGCCGCCAGCGCGGGGTGCCGGAACTCGTCCCCGAAGGCGAGCGCCCCCAGCAGCCCCGCCCCGAGGGCCGCCGGAGGCAGCGGCGACTGCACGGGCCACGCCGCGAACAGCCGCCCCTGCGGGGTGTGTCCGAGCCGGGCCAGCAGCAGCGCGGTGACCACGGAGACGGCCAGCGTCCCCGCGCCGACGGCGAATCCCGTACCGATCCCGGCGGCCCGGCGCAGTTCGTAGCGCAGGGGACGCAGCGGGGAGGGCGCGGTGCGGACGGCGATGGAGGGCGGAAGCGCAGCCGCAGCGAGCCCTTCAGGCGCCCTCCCGGGCACCGGGCGCGCGGCCTTCGCCCCTTCCGGCACGACGCCGTCGGCGCCGTCACCCGCCCCTTCCTCGGTCTCCGCGCGCGCCCCGGGCCCCATGTCCCCGACCTCGTCGGCGAGTTGGTGTACGAGGATGCCGTTGCGGAAGGCGACGTCCCCGATGCCGGCGCACGTACTGCCGTACACGGAGAGGTGGTTGCCGTCCTCCTGGACGACCTCGACGGAGCGCCGGGCCGTACGGGCGTCCCGGGAGAGTTCGGCGGCGAGGCGGGCGGCGTGGGGGGTGCGGACGGCGACGCGGGGGCGCAGGCGGGTACGGGCGAAGTCGGGGGCGTCCTGGTCGGCGACGACGCGGCCCTGGTCCAGGGTGACGACGCGGTCGGCGGTGCGGGCGGCCTCCTTGGGGTCGGCCATGGTCAGCAGGACGGTTCCGCCGTGGCGGGCGTGGGCCGTGAGCATGTCGTACAGCCAGCGGCGCTCGCGGGCCGAGAGGCCGTCCGCAGGGTCGTCGAGGACGAGGGTGTGCGGGTCGGCGAGGAGGGCGCAGGCGAGGCCGAGGCGGCGGTCCATGCCCCGTGAGAGGGCACCGAGGCGTTCCTCGCGCAGGCTCACGAGGCCGACGGCTTCGAGGACCTCGTCGGCCCGTCCGGCCGGGACGCCCGCCGCCGCGCACAGCATCCGCAGGTGGCCGCGGACCGTGCGGCCCGGGTGTCCCGGGACGTCGCCGAGGAGCACGCCGACCTCCCGCGCAGGGTGGGCGATGCGGTGCAGCGGGCGGCCCCTGAAGTACGTGACGCCACGGCCCCGCTGGAGTTCGAGCATGAGTCTCAGCGTCGTGCTTCTGCCCGCCCCCGGTGCCCCGAGGAGCACCGTGACATGCCCGACGCGCGCCTCGAAAGAGACGTCGTCGACGGCGGGAGGGAGATCCTTGCGGGGGATGCTGGTCAGTCCGAATGCCTGGATCACCCGCAGCAAGATAGCGCCCCATTTGGGGTTTTCGGGACAGCACACGAGGGCGGGAGGTACGCCGGTCGACAGCTGCTCCGGCCGCCTGTGCGCGGCGGGGGCAGGCCCGGGGAGTCGCGCGGCTCGTGACCGTTCGCCTCTCCCGCGCCGTTCTCACACCTCCGGCCGCAGCATCGGCGGGTTGAGCAGTGTCGCGCCGCCCGCGCGGAAGAGCTGGGCGGGCCGGCCGCCCTGGCGGGTGGTGGTGCCGCCGGTGGGGACGAGGAAGCCGGGGGTGCCGGTGACCTTGCGGTGGAAGTTGCGCGGGTCGAGCGCGACGCCCCACACGGCCTCGTAGACCCGGCGCAGCTCGCCCACGGTGAACTCGGTGGGGCAGAACGCGGTGGCCAGGGAGGAGTACTCGATCTTGGAGCGGGCGCGCTCGACACCGTCGGAGAGGATCTGGGCGTGGTCGAAGGCGAGCGGTGCGACGGGGTCGCCGTCCCTGCCGTAGCCGCCCTGCTGGAGGAGTTCCCCGACGGGCGCCCAGCGCGCGTTGCTGGCGTCGCCTCCCGCGCGGGGTGCGGGCAGGTCGGGGGCGAGCGCGAGGTGGGCGACGCTGACGACGCGCATCCGGGGGTCGCGCCCGGGGTCGCCGTAGGTGGCGAGCTGTTCGAGGTGGGCGCCGTTGTCCTGGGCGGGGGCCGCAGGGTCGTGGGCGTGCAGCCCGGTCTCCTCGGCGAGTTCGCGGGCCGCCGCCTGGGACAGGTCCTCGTCGTCCCGTACGAAGCCGCCGGGCAGCGCCCATCTCCCCTGGAACGGCGGCTCGCCCCGGCGGACCGCCAGCGCGCACAGGGCGTGGCGTCGCACGGTCAGCACGACGAGGTCCACGGTGACGGCGAAGGGCGGGAAGGCTGACGGGTCGTAGGGCATGCGGCGATCTTAGGCGTCTCCTTGACGATAAACACTCCCTTCACCGACCGGGGGGAAGGCTGGTCCACTCCGGCCGGACCTCGTCGCCGTCCGTTCACGGCCGGTCGCTCACACCCCCAGCTGGAGCCCGTCGCCGGCCTCCTCGACCATGGCGAGGCCGAGTCTGCTGACGCGCACGGAGAACGGTTCGCCGGCGACGCGCAGCCCGCTGAGGCCGAGTTCCCCGAGGGGTGCGCTGTGCACGGGGCGCAGGGTGACCGTGCGGGCCGGGGCGTCGGGGCGGATGCCGGCCAGGGTGGTCAGCAGGAAAACCCCGGCGGCGGCTGCCGTGGCGGCGGGGCGGCAGGCGGCCGGGTGGGGCACGGGCACGCTCCCGTCCGCGCGTTGCTCGCCCGCGTACATCTCGGGCAGCCGGTACCCGAACGCCTCGGCGGCGCCGAGGAGGCCCTTCAGCAGCGAGCCGGCCTCCTTCTCGTACCCGGCGGCAGCCAGGCCCGCGACGGCGAGCGCGGTCTCGTGGACGCGCACGGCGCCGCCGCGGTGACCGAAGGGGTTGTACCCCGCCTCCTTCGCGCCGAGGCCGCGCAGCCCCCAGCCGGAGTCCAGGGCCGGGCCGCCGAGCAGCCGGGCCAGGTGCTCGGTCTGCACCCGGTCGAGGAGCCCGGGGGCGAGTTCGCCGCCGCCGAGCAGCCCGGTGTCCAGCAGGTGCACGGCGCTCGCGCCGAGGTGCGTGACGGGGCGTCGGTCCGGCAGCCGGGCGGCCATCGGCCTGCCGCCGCCGAGGTCGTCGGTCCAGAACTCTTCGCGGAACGCCGCCCGCAGTCCGCGCGCCCACTCCCGCAGCGGGTCGG
>NZ_JBTYMC010000423.1:0-4539 GCF_054880855.1 Streptomyces sp. S6
CGGCCGTGGAGGGCGTCCCCGTGCCCGTGGCCTTCGCCGGCTCCGCCGGGGTCGAGATCCCCGCCGGGGCGCAGGCCCTCAGCGATCCGCTGGACCTCGCCGTGCCGGCGGGCGCCGATCTGCTGGTGAGCTTCCATCTGCCGGACACGGTGACCGCGCTGCCCACGCACCGGTTCGCCTCGCAGCGGTCGTACGTCAGCGCGCGGGGTGATCACACAGCGGACCGCGCGGGGACGTCGTACACGTCGGAAATCACCGCGTGGCCGCTGCTGACCGGGGTGGACGTCGCGGGCGGGCCCGGGAGCGTCGTCCTGCTGGGGGACTCGATCACCGACGGGTACCTGTCGACGGCGGACGCGAACCGGCGGTGGCCCGACGCCCTCGCGGCGCGGCTGCGGCGGCAGCGGGCGGTGCCGGTGTACGGCGTGCTGAACGCCGGGATCGCGGGGAACCGGGTGAGCGCCGACGGCCGCTCCGGGAACGGGGTCTCGCCCGCCTCGTCGGGGGTGTCGGCGCTCGCGCGGCTGGAGCGGGACGTGTTCTCGCGGCCCTCGGTGCGCACGCTGGTCGTCTTCGAGGGGATCAACGACCTGCGCCGGGGCGGCTCGGCGGACGACGTGACCGACGGGCTGCGGGAGATCGCCGAGCGGGCCCGGGAGCGCGGGATACGGGTCCTGGGCGCGACGCTGCTGCCGTGCGCGGACCGGAGATGCACCCCTGAGCTGCAAGAGGCCCGGGAGGAGGTCAACGCGTGGATCCGCGACGGCGACGCCTTCGACGCCGTCCTCGACTTCGACGCGGCCCTCCGGGACCCCGCCGACCCGTCCCGGCTGCTGCCCGCGTACGACAACGGGGACCGGCTGCACCCGTCGGACGCGGGGTACGCGGCGCTGGCGGCGGCGGTGGACCTGACGGAGCTGTGAGGGGCGGAGGGGGCGGCGCGCGGGCGTGCGCCTCTCCCCCGCTACACCTCCAGGTCGACGACCACCGGCGCGTGGTCCGACGCGCCCTTGCCCTTGCGTTCGTCGCGGTCCACGTACGCGTCCTTGACGGCCTCGGCGAAGGGTTCGTTGCCGTAGACAAGGTCGATGCGCATGCCGCGGTTCTTGGGGAAGGCGAGCTGGCGGTAGTCCCAGTAGGTGTACGGGTGGTCGTACTTGAGGGGTCGGGGGACGACGTCCGTGAGGCCCGTCTCGCGCAGGGCCGCGAGGGCGGCGCGCTCGGCGGGGGTGACGTGGGTGAGGCCCTCGAAGACGGCCACGTCGTAGACGTCGTCGTCCGTGGGAGCCACGTTGTAGTCGCCCAGGACGGCGAACGGACGGCCGCCCGCCGCGTCGTCCGCGACGGCCGCCTTGAGGGCCTCGAACCACTGGAGCTTGTACGCGTAGTGCGCGTGGTCGACCTCGCGGCCGTTCGGCACGTACACCGACCAGACGCGCACCGGACCGCAGGTCGCCGACAGCGCGCGGGGCTCGTCCGCGCCGTCGTACTGCGGACCGCCGGGCAGGCCCTTGACGACATCCTCCAGGCCGACCCGGGAGAGCACCGCCACGCCGTTCCACCGGCCCGTCGCGTTCACCGCCGCCTCGTACCCGGCCTCGCGCAGCGCCTCGAACGGGAACTGCTCCTCGGCGAGCTTGGCCTCCTGGAGGCACAGCACGTCCGTGCCGCTGCTCTCCAGCCAGGCCAGGAGCCTCGGCAGGCGGGCGGTGATCGAGTTCACGTTCCAGGTCGCGATGCGCATGCCCGACAACCTACCGGGCCCCACTGACACTCACAGCGAGGTGCTCTCCCCGGGCGCCAGCCGGCCGTGCTCGGCACCGCCCAGCGAGCCGATCTGGTTGTCGTAGATCGGGCGCGCGAGGTCGGTCAGGAGGGCGTCGTGGATGTCGTACGCGCGCGTGGGCTTCACTTCGCGGACGTAGTCGATCACCTCGGAGATCTTGCTCCAAGGGGCCATCACCGGGAGCATCAGGGTCTCCACGGCGTGGTCGGGGACGGTGAGCGCGTCGCCGGGGTGGAAGACGCGGCCGTCGTCGATCAGGTAGCCGACGTTCGTGAGGCGCGGGAGGTCGGGGTGGATGACGGCGTGCAGTTCGCCGTGGACCTGGACGTCGAAGCCGGCCGCGGTGAACGTGTCGCCGTGGCCGACGGTGTGCACGCGCCCCGGGAACGCCGCCGCGAGCTGCTCGGCGACCGCGCGCAGGGTCCAGATCTCGGCCTCCGGGTTCGCCTCCAGGGCGGCCCTCAGGTGGGCCTCGCTGAAGTGGTCCGGGTGCTCGTGCGTGACCAGGACGGCGTCGGCGCCGACGGCCGCGTCCGGCTCGCTGAACACGCCGGGGTCCAGGACGAGGGTGCGGCCGTCCTTCTCCAGGCGGACACAGGCGTGCGACTTCTTGGTGAGCTGGATGGACTTCGTCATGGGCCCATCCTGCATCCCGGGAAGCCCTTACGGGTCACCCCCTACTCCTGAGGTGTCGTCTCCTCCCGGATGACCTGCTGGGCCACCCGGAACGCGCTGTTGGCCGCGGGCACCCCGCAGTAGACGGCGGCGTGCAGCAGGACCTCCTTGATCTCGTCCGGGGTGAGGCCGTTGCGCAGGGCGGCGCGGGTGTGGAAGGCGAGTTCGTCGAGGTGGCCACCCGCGACGAGGGCGGTGAGGGTGACGCAGCTGCGGGCCCGCCGGTCCAGTCCCGGACGGTCCCAGATCTCACCCCAGGCGTACCGGGTGATGAACTCCTGGAAGTCGCCGGAGAAGTCGTCCGCCTGGGACAGCGCCCGGTCCACGTGCGCGTCGCCGAGCACCTCGCGGCGGACCTTCAGACCCGAGTCGTACGGGTCCGGGCGGCCCATGACCTGGTCGGTGGCCACGGGCGGCGCCGGGGCGGGCTCCGCGACCGGGGCGGCGGGCTGCTGCGGAAGTACTACGGGTACCCCCGGGACGACCGTCTGGCCGGTGTCGTAGCCGGGCTGCCAGGCCGTCGAGAAGTGCCGCACCAGCAGATCGGTGACGGCGGCCGGCTGCTCGACCGGCACGAGGTGCGAGGCGCCGGGGACGACGGCGAGGCGGGCGTCCGGTATCCCGGCGACCAGCGTGCGCGCCTCGGCGGGGCCGGTGACCTGGTCGTCGGAGCCGACGAGGACCAGCGTCGGAACCCCGACCAGGCCCAGCTCGTGCCGGACGTCGAAGGCGGCGAGGGCCTCGCAGGAGGCGATGTAGCAGCCGGGGTCGGTGGTGCGGACCATCTGGACGGCCCAGTCGGTGATCGCGGGCTGCGCGGCGGCGAACCCGGCCGTGAACCAGCGGTCGGGCGAGGTGCGGGCGATCGGGTCGAGGCCGTTGGTGCGGACGATGACCCCGCGCTGGCGGAACTCGTCGGCCGTGCCGAACCGGGGGGAGGACGCGATCAGCGCGAGCGAGGCGAGCCGCTCGGGGTGACGCAGGGCGAGTTCCACGCCGACGGCGCCGGCGAGCGCGCAGCCCGCGAAGCCGAAGCGCTGCACACCGAGCGCGTCGAGGGTGGCCAGCAGGCGGGCGGTCAGGTCGGCGACCGAGCCGGCCGGGTAGGCGGGGGCGCCGCCGTGACCGGGCAGGTCGAATCTGAACACCCGCCACTGCTTGGTGAGTTCGGGAATCTGCCGGTCCCACATGTGCCAGGTCGTGCCGAGCGAGGGACCCAGGATGAGCACCGGGGCGTCGTCCGGCCCGTCGAAGCGGTACTGGAGGGTGGGTGTCACCTGCCCGGCCTGCGGCGGGGACACGGGCGCGGCGGCGGGCAGCGCGCTCACCGCGACGCCGGGCAGCACGGCCGCCGCCAGACCCGGGAGCGCGGTCGCGGGGGTGGGGGTCTTCGTCTCACTCACCGCTCCACGCTAACCGCCCCACGCACCGTCCGGCCCACGACCCCCTCCAACTCCGGCCGCTCCACCGCCGGATCACCGCACGACCCGGGGCGAACCGGCACACGGTCTTCACGAAGAGTCGGGGCGAGGGGACGCCGGCTCACCTCTACGGAGAGGGCGTGCCCGACCGGGGCGGCGAGGCCGGGGGACCTGTTCGGAAAAGCGGGCGGTCGGCCAACCGCCCGGGAGGCGGTCTCAGTTGGAGCGGGATGCGCTTCCCTTGCGGGGGTCTGCGTCCGGTCACACGTCTCCCGGTGGGTTCGCCGTCGTGAGGGCGTCGATCGGGTCGTAGGCGGGCTCGCCCCGGGGCCACCAGTTCTCGTCGCCCGGTTCCGATTCGTACGCGTACCACAAGCCGTCCTGGCCGTACCGGAGTTGGAGGTGGCCGACGGGGTGGGTGAGGTGGTTGCGCCAGGGGCGGAAGGCGGGGCGGCCGGTGGACAGGAGGAGAGGGCGGGCACGGTCGAAGCGGCCGGCGGGCGGGTCCCAGGGTTCCTCCAGGACGGCGAGCCCGTCGAGGCCGCCCTGACGCCAGGCGGCGACCGCGCGGGCCAGGTCGCCCGAGGTGCGGCCGGTGGCGGCGGCGAGGGAGGAGTACAGGGCGCGGGTCGCGGCGGTGAGGCCGGAGCCGGGGCG
>NZ_JBTYMC010000424.1:0-4538 GCF_054880855.1 Streptomyces sp. S6
GAGGCGACCCGCGACCATCCGGCCGTCCGGGAACGCCGGGCGGACGTCGAGCGCGCCGGACGGGAGACGGCCCGGTGCCGGAAGGCGGCCCAGGACGCGGAGGCACCCTGCCGCGCCCTGCTCGCGCCCGTCGGCGACGCCCCCGCCGACCTCTACGACTTCGCGCGCTGGACCCGTACCGCGCACCCCCTCCTCGCGGCCCGCAGGTCGCTGCTGGAGGAGTGGCGCGACGCCGTCGAGGAGGCGACCGGGCAACTGCACGCCGAACTCGTCCGCTACGCCCATGTCGTGGGCGCCACCAGCTCCGGCGCGGCCGGGCCCGCGCTGCTCACCGGCGTCGAGTTCGACCTCGTGGTCGTCGACGAGGCCGGGCAGATCACCACCGCCGACGCCCTGGTCCCCCTGGTCCGCGCCCGCCGCGCGGTCCTGGTCGGCGACCACCGCCAACTGCCGCCCTACGCCGACGAGGAGACGGTCGCCCGGGTCCGCGCCGAACACGGCGACGACGCCGCCGAACTGACCGTGCGCAGCGTCCTGGAGCTCCTCCAGGACCATCTGCCCGACACGGCCGTCGCCCGCCTGCGCACCCAGCGCCGCATGCCCCGCGAGATCGCCGACTTCTGCTCCCGCGCCTTCTACGACGGCCAGTTGCTCACCCCGGCCGACCCGCGGCCCCCCGCCCCCCGAGCTCCCGGCCCCCACCCCCTGTTCCGCACCCCCCTCGTCCTCATCGACACCTGCGACCGCCCCGTCGGCGACCGCGCCGAAGGCGGTGACCCCCGGGGCCGGGTCAACCGCGCCGAGGCCGACCTCCTCGCCGCGCTGGCCCGCCGGTGCACGGCCGACGACGAGGAGTGGGCGGTGATCGTCCCGTACCGGGCCCAGGCCGCCCTGATCCGCAACCTGTTGAAGGACCTCCCGCCGGGCCGGGGCGACATCGCGACCGTCGACTCGTTCCAGGGCGGTGAACGGGACGTCGTCCTGTACGGCTTCACCCGCTCCAACCCCTCCGGCGCGGTCGGCTTCCTGGACGAACTGCGGCGCGCGAACGTCGCGTTCACCAGGGCCCGGCGCCGGCTGGTCCTCGTCGGCGACTTCGACACCCTCACCCGGGCGGCCGACGAGGGTTTCCGCGACCTGGCCCGCGCCCTGCGCGAACACACCGCGACGGTCGGCGAGTTGCTGCCGTCCCGCGATCTCGAAGCACGTCTGGGAGCCCGCACCGCATGATCCCGCACCCCCGCAGCGCCACCCCGCTCGGCTTCCCGCCCGCCCGCGCCGTCGAACACGCGGTGCTGCGGCCGGGCCCGGTACCGGAGTCGGTCCACCAACTCCTCGTGCCGGTATGGCGGGTGGAGGTCGAGGCGAAGGTCACCACGGCCGAGCCCTATCAGCTCATCGACCGCTACCTGATCCGCGCCGTCGCCGAGGCCGGCGTGACCACCCCCGAGGACCTCGCCTCGTTCCTCGCCCTGGACCCGGCGCTGACCCGCCAGGCCCTCGCCCACCTCACGGCCGTCGGCCATCTGAGCACGGTGCGGGGCCACTTGAGGCTCACCGGCCTCGGCACCCGCTCCCTGGAGAACGGCGAGCTGTACACGGTGCGGATCGGGGACCGCCGCATCGTCCACTTCGACGCCTGGACCGGCACCCCCCTGCCGGAGAGCAGCGCCGAACGCGGCCCGGCGGGCCCGGCGCCCCTCGACACCTGGACGTCGCCCCCGCCGCTCCTCGCCCCCGACCCCTTCGACCCGCGCGACGCGGCGAGCCTCACGGAACCCGGCGTGCACGACCCGAGGGCCCTGTCCTGGGACGTCGAGTACCTCCTCGCCCACGTCGTGCGCACGTCCGCCGGGCATCTCGTCTGCACCCGCCCCCACCGGGGCGCCCCCGACCCGGTCCTCAGCAAGGCCCTGGACAGCTCACCGGGCTGCCTCAGCGCGCTCGCGGAGGCCGGCGCGCACGCCCGCAGGCGGTTCGCGGAGGAGGCGGGCCGCTGGCTCAGCCGACGCGGCCTCGCCGAGCATCCGCCGCACCGCGACCCCGACGGCATCCACCGCGTCCGCCTCGCCGAACAGGACTTCGCCGAGCGGGACTTCGGCGGGCACGGAGACCTCCCCGCACTCGGCTCGGTCGTCGTCCTGCGCTCCGGCGGCTTCTTCCAGCTGTGGTGCGAGAACCCCCGGGCCCGCCGCGCGGAACTGCGCCGCCGCCTCGACACCTACCGGGCGGCCCGCCCCCGGGGCGGCGAGGCGCTGCGCGCGCAGGAATCCCGGCTGACCGCACTTCTCGACGTGGACGTGTGAATCGATCGGAATCGGTCACCAGAAATCGAAAGGTGAACGCAAATAATCGCCGCTCGATTTCGATTCGAACCCCTCGCAACTAATTCGCCATGCTCTTATGGAAATCAGACACGACGGTCCTCTTGTGGGATTAACGTAATCGCCCACACGGAGTTGCCCCTGGGGAGAGGGGTGACTCCTGAGGTGGCGCGTCACGACGTGGCGCCACAATTCAGGGGAGCATCGAGATTGACCAGTTCCAGGGGCCGGTACGTCCGGCTGGGGGCCCTGTTCGCCGTGACGGCCGCGAGTACGGCCGTCCTCACCGCGCCGGCCGGTGCCGAGGGGAACGCCGACCGGCCCGTCCACTACGTCGTCGCCGCCGACCAGTCCGCGAGCCTCGGGCCGGCCGCCGTCGACCGTGAGCGCGAGGCCGTCGGCGCCATCGCCGTCAGCGAGCCGTCGAACCGTTCCACGCTGGAGGTGCTCGGCTTCGCGAGCGCCGAGAAGGCGGGCCAGACCGCCGTCGACAAGGTGTGTCCGGCCCGCGCGCTGGACGCGCTGGCCCGGGAGAAGACGGCGGACTGCGCGAAGCGCCTGCGCCGCCGGGAGCAGAACGAGGGCGCGGGCACCGACTTCATCGAGGTGATCCGGCAGTCGGTCGCCGACCTCAGGGCCGCGCCGGACGCCGAGCCGCGCGTCCTGTTCCTGATGACGGACGGCGTCCTGGACGTGAAGGACAGCCTCAAGTACCGGGATCTGGACGCCCGTACGGCGCAGGAGGCGGCCCGCAAGGATCTCGCGGACGCGCTCGCCGAGGCCGCCGCCGCGAAGGTGCAGGTGTGGCCGCTCGGCTTCGGCGACGCCGACGAGAACGCGCTCAAGGAGATGGCGGCGGCCGGATACCAGTCCGGCTGCGCCGACCTGCCGGACGCCCGTCCCCGGCCCCACATGGCGGACGACCCGGCCAAGATCGGCGGCGCCCTCCAGGACGCGTTCGCCACCGCCCGCTGCTACTACCGCGACGAGGGCGGCTCGCAGCGTCCGCCCGGTGAACTCGCCGTCCGCATCTCGCCGTTGGCGACGGAAGGCACCATCGTCGTCGAGAAGGGCGACCCTGCGGTCACCGCCGCCTATTACGACCCGCGCGGACGGCGCGTCGAGCCCGGTACGCGCGACCGGGACTCGACGTACACGTTCAGCGGACAGGGCGGCGCCACCGAGTCGCTGCGTGTCACCCGCCCGCTGCCGGGGAACTGGACGGTCCGTCTGGACGCCCCCGAAGGTCACCGGAGCAGGGCGGCCACCGTCAGTGTCCTGTGGCACGGCGCGGTGCGCTCGACGATCTCGCTCAGCGAGTACGCGCCCGCGCCCGGCGCGAAGGTCGAGATGCGGGTACCGATCCTGACCCGCGAGGACTCCCTCCTCGACCCCCGTGACCTGCGCGGCATCACCGTCACGGGCACCCTCACCGGCAAGGGCGTCGACAGGCCGGTGCCGTTCGCGCTCACCGGCGACGGGCACGGCCGCTTCGCCGGCGCCGTCACCGTGCCGCGCACGGCGTCCGGCGCCCTCACGTTCACGTCGAAGGTGTCCGCCGTCGGCCTCCAGCCGGACGTCCGCACCCAGCCCGCCGCCGTGTTCACGCCCGGCCGCTCCCTGGAGGCGTCCCTCGCGCTCGGCGGCGCCGACCTGCGGCCCGGGGACACCCACGAGGCGCAGCTCACCGTCACCAACGGCGGGACACGACCCCGCACGCTGACCCTCGCGTTCGCCGACACCGAGGCCGGAGGTCTGACCCTCAGCCCCCGCCACGTCACCGTCGAACCCGGCGCCGAGGCCCGCCGGTTCACGGTGAGACTGACCGTCGGCGACCACCTCGGCTTCACCGCCCGCACCGACCCCACCGCCCTCGGCGGCAAGATCGTCGTCACCGACGACACCGGCGCCGTCCTCGACGACCAGCTCCTCGACACGGTCACCGTGCGCACGGAGGCCGCCAAGTGGCCCTGGATCGTGGTGGGTTCGCTGGTGGTCCTGCTCGCCGCCGGCGCCTGGGCCGTCGTGCGGATCCTGCGGCGCAGGGCTGCGGCACGGCCGCGCGGGACGGTCGTCCTGGAGGACCCGTGGGGGCGGTATCTCGGCGGGCGTGAGGTGGTGGACGTCCGGGAGCGCTGGTACCGGTTCGACGTCGTGGACGACGGCGACAGCCCGCGCGTGCAGCCCGCCGCGCAGGGGGAGTGGGCCATGCGG
>NZ_JBTYMC010000425.1:0-4507 GCF_054880855.1 Streptomyces sp. S6
CAGGTCGTGGGGGCCCGGCGGACGGCGGAGGAGCTGGGGCGGGCGTTTCCGGCTGTGCCGGTGCGGACGTCCGGGCGGGAGCAGGTGCTGGACACCGTGCCGGGGGTACCGGCGCTGGTCGTGAGCACGCCGGGGGCCGAGCCGGTCGCCGAGGGCGGGTATGCCGCCGCGCTGCTGCTCGACGGGTGGGCCATGCTCGGGCGGCCCGATCTGCGGGCCGGGGAGGAGGCGCTGCGGCGGTGGATCGGGGCTGCCGCGCTGGTGCGGGGGCAGGGGGAGGGGGGGACTGTCGTCGTGGTCGCCGAACCCACGGTGCGGGCCGTGCAGGCGCTGGTGCGGTGGGATCCCGTGGGGCATGCGGTGCGGGAGCTGGCCGAACGGGCCGAGCTGGGGTTTCCGCCGGTTTCCCGGATGGCCTCTGTGTCCGGGAGCGCGGAGGCGGTCGCCGGGTTCCTCGCCGTTGCCCAACTGCCTCCCGACGCCGAGGTGTTGGGGCCCGTTCCGGTGGCGGTCACGCCTGTCGGGCGGCCTCGGAGAGTGGGCGGGCCGCCGCCGGGGGAGCGGTGGGAGCGGGCGTTGGTGCGGGTGCCTCGGGGGAGGGGTGGGGTGTTGGCCGCCGCGCTCAAGGCTGCGCAGGCTGCGCGGATGGCTCGGGGGGGTGGGGGGGAGGAGGGGCGGGTTTGGGTTCGGGTGGATCCGCCGGATATCGGGTGAGGGGTGGGGTGTGGTGGGGGTGGTGCGGGTTCGGGGGTGGCTGGGGTGGGGGCGTTTTGCTTGCCCGCGCTTGCGGGGTGCCTCCTCCAAGCTCTTCGAGCAGGGGGTACCCCCAGCCCACCTGTGCCGCCCCATGGGGGCTCAGGACACTGGGGAACGCGACTGCCCCCTCGTGGTCGGGCGAGAGGGCAGTGGAGGTCGGGGGAGGGGTCAGCCGTTGCGGGGGCCGGGGAAAGGGGTGGGGCGGGGGTCGTTGTGGAGGGCGGGGCTGCCGGCTGTGGGCTGGGTCGGCATGGAGCGGGCGGCGGGGACCGTGGGGACGGTGGAGATGGCACCGCCCACGTTCAGGGGACGGTCGTTCAGGGGGCGGTCCTGAAGAGGGCGGTCCGGGGTGAGGTCCTGGTCCGGGAGGGCGGACGTAGGCGTGCGGCGGGCGCCGTAGCGGCGGTGGACCGCCTGCTTCGTGACGCCGAGCGCGGAGCCGACCGCGTCCCAGGAGAAGCCGAGGGAACGGTCGAACTCGACCGCCGCCGTCACCAGCGTCTCCACGCTGTCCCGCAGTTCCTGGGCCAGGCGGACGGTGGGCGCGGGGGCGCGGCCGTAGACCACGAACCCGGTGGAGGGGCCGGAGCGGCGGGGGCGGTAGACGTTGCCCAGCTGGGCGGTGAGCGTGCGGAGTGCGTCCACCTGGCGGCGGACCCGCTCGATGTCCCGCACCAGCAAGTGCAGGCTGGCCCGGGCCTGGGCGTCGTGGGTTGCGTGGTCGGCCATGAACAAGCCTCTCGAACCGGCGTTAAGAGATAGGGGTCAACTCTTTCTTGACCAACGCGGATTCGCTCCGCGGGTCACGGGGTGGGGGCGTATGGGCATATGCGTACGCCCCCTGACTCCGCCGGGCCCCGACTGAGCGCCGTCCCGTTCCCGTCGGCTCGGCCCCCACCCCTCCCCGTAAGCGCCCCACCCTCCCGGCTCCTAGACTGATGTGCTGGTCGTATCCGCCCCGTCCGAGAGGTTCCGCTCTTCCATGAGGCTTGTCTTCGCTGGTACTCCCGAGGTCGCTGTCCCCGCTCTGGACGCCTTGATCGGTTCGGGCCGGCATGAGGTGGTCGCGGTGGTGACGAGGCCGGACGCGCCGGCGGGGCGGGGGCGGAGGCTGGTGGCGTCGCCGGTGGCGGAGAGGGCGATGGAGGAGGGGATCGAGGTGCTGAGGCCGGGGCGGCCGAGGGACCCGGAGTTCCTGGAGCGGCTCCGGGAGATCGGGCCCGACTGCTGCCCGGTCGTCGCGTACGGGGCGCTGCTGCCCAAGGTCGCGCTCGACGTGCCCGCCCGCGGGTGGGTCAACCTGCACTTCTCCCTGCTGCCCGCCTGGCGCGGCGCCGCCCCCGTGCAGCACTCGATCATGGCCGGCGACGAGATCACCGGCGCGTCCACGTTCCTCATCGAGGAGGGCCTCGACTCGGGTCCCGTCTACGGCACCGTCACCGAGGAGGTCCGCCCCACCGACACCAGCGGCGACCTCCTCACCCGCCTCGCCTTCGCCGGCGCCGGCCTGCTCGCGGCGACGATGGACGGCATCGAGGACGGCACGCTGAGCGCGGTGCCGCAGCCCGGCGAGGGCATCACCCTGGCCCCGAAGATCACCGTCGAGGACGCCCGCGTCGACTGGCGCGCACCCGCACTCCGCGTCGACCGCGTCGTCCGCGGCTGCACGCCCGCCCCCGGCGCCTGGACGACCTTCCGCGGCGAGCGCCTCAAGCTGATCCAGGTCACCCCGCTGCCCGACCGCGCCGGCCTCGCCCCGGGCCAACTCGCCGTCGGCAAGAACAACGTGTACGTCGGCACCGGCTCGTACGCCGTGGAACTCCTCTGGGTCCAGGCCCAGGGCAAGAAGCCGATGCGCGCGGCGGACTGGGCCCGGGGCGTACGGGGAGCGGACGGCGAGACGCTGGGCGGCTGAGACCGGGGTGCCGACGGTAGGACACGGGGTTCGGCTGGGCCGGGGTGTGCGGGGTGCCCAGGACGAGACGCCGGCCGCTGAGTCCGAGGCGCTCAGGGCACCGCCGCGCTCAAACTGCGGCAGCTCACCCGAGTCCGGGTCGATGCCGGGCCGAGTCCGGGCCCGACCCTGAGGCCGACTTCGACCTTGAGTTGAGCTGAGCGAGGCTTTGAGCCTGAGCCGAGCCCGGCCCTGAGCCCGAGACCAAGTCCGAGCTGAGTTGGACATGCGCCCGGCTTCGAGCTTGAGCCTGAGCGAGGCTTCGAGCCTGGGCCCGAGTCCGTGTCGATGCCGGGCCTGCCCCTGAGCTCGACTCCGACCTTGAGCCCAGGCCTGAGCCGAGCTGGGCCTGAGCGAGGCTTCGAGCTTGGGCCCGAGCCGAGTTGGGTTTGTGCCCGGCTTTGAGCCTGGGCCCGAGTCCGTGTCCATGCCGGGCCGAGTTCGGGCCCGGGCATGACCCTGAGCTCGACTCCGACCTTGAGCCTAAGCATGAGCTGAGCTGGGCCTGAGCGAGGCTTCGAGCTTGGGCCCGAGCCGAGTTGGGCTTGTGCCCGGCTTTGAGCCTGGGCCCGAGTCCGTGTCGATGTCGGGCCGAGTCCGGGCCCGGGCCTGCCCCTGAGCTCGACTCTGACCTTGAGCCGGAGCCCAAGCCTGAGCCGAGCTGAGCTTGAGCCCGAGGCCAAGTCCAAGCTGAGCTGGGCCTGTGCCCGACTCCGACCCCGCCCCTGACCCCGCCCCCGAGCCCCCACCCCCCGCACCCCCCACCCCCGACGTACGCTTGAAGTGACCCCCTTTCTGAAACCCGGAGCACCTTTTCCGTGAGCGATACCTCCCCCGCAGGCACCCCGAAGACCGGTAAGCCGTATCGGCGCCCCAAGAAGGACCCCGTCCGGATGCTCGCGTTCGAGGCGTTGCGGGCGGTGGACGAGAGGGACGCGTACGCGAACCTGGTGTTGCCGCCGCTGCTGCGGAAGGCGCGGGAGAAGGGGGAATTCGACGGCAGGGACGCCGCGCTGGCGACGGAGCTGGTGTACGGCACGCTGCGCCGGCAGGGGACGTACGACGCGATCATCGGCGCGTGCATCGACCGGCCGCTGAGGGAGGTCGATCCCCCGGTGCTCGACGTCCTCAGCCTCGGCGCGCACCAACTGCTCGGCACCCGCATCCCCACGCACGCCGCCGTCTCCGCCTCGGTGGAGCTGGCCCGGGTCGTCCTGGGCGACGGCCGCGCCAAGTTCGTCAACGCGGTGCTGCGGAAGATCTCGCAGGACGACCTGGACGGCTGGATCGGGAAGGTCGCCCCGCCTTATGACGACGACCCCGAGGACCACCTCGCCGTCGTCCACTCCCACCCCCGCTGGGTCGTCTCGGCGCTGTGGGACTCGCTGGGCGGTGGCCGGGCCGGTGTCGAGGAGCTGCTCGCGGCGGACAACGAGCGGCCCGAGGTGACCCTCGTCGCGCGGCCCGGCAGGTCGGACGTCCGGGAGCTGCTGCGGGAGGAGGCCGCCGTCCCCGGCCGCTGGTCGCCGTACGCCGCGCGGCTCACGGAGGGCGGCGAACCGGGTGCCGTGGACGCCGTGCGGGAGGGGCGGGCCGGCGTGCAGGACGAGGGGAGCCAGCTCGTGGCGCTGGCCCTCGCGAACGCCCCCCTCGACGGCCCCGACCGGCACTGGCTGGAGGGCTGCGCCGGATCGAGTTGATGAACTCGTTCGTGAACTCCTCGGACGACACGTACCGCACGCGCGTCCCGGGATACAGGCTCCGCGCGTAGTGCCCGATGGCATGCAGGAGATGCGT
>NZ_JBTYMC010000426.1:0-4501 GCF_054880855.1 Streptomyces sp. S6
TGCGCGACCCCGGGTCCGGCTGCGTGCCGGGGTGCGGGTCCTCGGCCTGCGGGTGTTCCCGGGCCAGCCGCTCCGTCGTCAGCAGGATCAGGCCGCCGGCCGCGACGACGCCGCAGCCCAGGGCGAGCACGGTGCCGGTGGTGCCGTAGCGGAAGGTCTCGCCGAACATCGTGATCCCGACGGCCGCCGCGACCACCGGGTTGACGACCGTCAGCGTGGAGAGCGGGGCGGCGAGGCCCGCGCCCCGGTAGGACGCCTGGGAGAGCATCATGCCCGCCGTGGCGAGGGCGCCGATCAGGCCGAGCGTGGGGAGTTCGCCGGCGGTGACGCCGCCCGTCCAGTCCACGGCGACCGTCTTCGTGAACACCGACGACATGCCGAACGCGATGCCGGACGCCGTCGCGAGGAGCATCGCGCGGACCGCCGGATGCCGGTGCACGGCGCGGGCGGCGACCATCAGGGCGGCCACGGCGGCGCCGGTGACGGCCGCGACGGCGATGCGCTCGGCCGTCGACAGGGACTGCGAGTCGGAGGCGCCGACCAGCGCCAGGAGACCGGCGAGACCGACCGTCGCCATCAGGGCGCCGCGCCAGGCCGTCGCCCCCGCGCGGCGCTTCACGAGGAGCGCCGCCATCGGGAGGGCGAAGACGATCGTCAGCGCGCCGAGCGGCTGCACCAGGCTCAGCGGGCCGTACGCCAGCGCCACCACGTGCAGGAGGCCGCCCAGGCCGTTCAGCGCGACCGCGCCCCACCACGCGGGGCGGCGCAGCGGCGCGTACTGCCCGGTGACGGAGCCGGCGGAGAGCGCGACCTGCTCCTGGACGATCGCCCCCGCGGCGTACGCCACGGCGGAGACGAGCGACAGGACCACGGACAACGCGAGGGCGCTCATGAGCTGCTCCTCTGCGTGAGGCGGGGGCGCGGGGCCCGGCGAGGCGAACGGTCGGCTCTCATGTCAACAACGATGCCCTGCCGATCTGTTCCTGTCGTCGTACCTGAGCACTCATTGCGTCGTACTACCGATGGAGTACGAAAGGACCACAGTCAGACTCAAGGGTGGTGGCGCGTCCCTCCCGCACCCGATCTCACGCTCCGGTCTTTCTTGGTACTACTGCCTGTCGTGGACCTCGACCCCGCTCTCGCCGCCCTCCGCCCGCTCGGCGGTTTCTCCGTCCTGCGCACCCTCCTACCCCCGGCAGGAGACCCGGCGCAGCCCCCGCCCGCCGGGCTGCCGACCCTCGCGGACGCGTACGGGCACCGGTCGTCGGATGTTTACGGGGAACCGCTGATTTTCCGTGTCCGCAAGGTCGCCGAGAGTGTCCGCGCCCCCGAGGAGCGGGTCGCCGCCTCCCTCGCCCACCAGTCTCTGGCCTCCCGCCTCTGGTCGGCGGCCCTGGGCTGCGCCGCCCTCTACGGCGCCCTCCCCGACCTCGACCCCGCCCTCCTGCGCTGGAACCCGGACGCCTCCGCCCCCGACGACCTGTGGCTCACAGACGTCCGCCCCCGCCCGGTGGCGGACCTGGCGCAGGCCGTCCTCGACGCCCACCTCGAACCCCTCGCCGCCGCCCTGCACACCCGCTGCGGCGTCGCCGTGGGCCTGCTGCGCGGCAACGCCGGCTCCGCCCTCGCCGGCAGCGCGCGCCAACTGAGCCTGTGGGCCCGGCAGCACCGCCGTCCCGATGTCGCCGCCACCACCCGCACGCTCACCGCGGCCCTCTTCGCCCACCCCCTCCTCGCGGACACCGGCACCTTCACCGGACCCCGCTTCCGGCGCCGCAGCTGCTGTCTGTACTACCGGGTGCCCGGCGGGGGCCTGTGCGGCGACTGTTGCCTCGACGCTCTTCCCCGCGCGCCCCGTCTGGGTGACCATGAGGGCACTGGCCGCTGAGAAGGGGGCTTCGGTTGCGTGTGGGCCTGCTGACCCGGGAGTACCCGCCGGACGTGTACGGCGGCGCGGGAGTCCATGTCGAGTTCCTCGCACGGGAGTTGCGACCACTGGTCGATCTCGACGTGCACTGCTGGGGCGAGGGCCGGGGCGAGGGCGTGCTGCGCCACCGCCCCTGGTCCGCGCTGGACGGCGCGAACGACGCGCTGCGCACCTTCTCCGTCGACCTCGGCATGGCCGCGGCCCTGCAAGGCCGTGAACTGGTCCACTCCCACACCTGGTACGCCAATCTCGCGGGCCACCTCGCGAAGCTCCTGCACGGCGTGCCGCACGTGATGACCGCCCACTCCCTGGAGCCCCTGCGCCCCTGGAAGGCCGAGCAGCTCGGCGGCGGATACGCCCTGTCGAGCTGGGCCGAGCGCACCGCGATCGAGTCCGCCGACGCGGTGATCGCCGTCTCCGGGGCGATGCGCGAGGACATCCTCGGCTGCTACCCGGCGCTCGACCCCGCCCGCGTCCACGTCGTCCACAACGGCATCGACACCGAGCTGTACCGCCCCGACCACGGCACCGAGGCCCTGCTGCGCGCGGGAGTCGACCCCGGCCGGCCCTACGTCCTGTTCGTCGGCCGCATCACCCGCCAGAAGGGCGTCCCCCAACTCCTGCGCGCCGTACGGGACATCGACCCGGCGGCGCAGGTCGTGCTGTGCGCGGGCGCCCCCGACACCCCGGAGATCGACCGTGAATTCCGGGAACTGTACGAGGAGTTGAGCCGCGTCCGCAGCGGCGTGCACTGGATCCCGAAGATGCTGCCGCGTCCCGAGGTCATCCAACTCCTCACGCACGCCGCCGTGTTCGTGTGCCCGTCGGTGTACGAGCCGCTGGGGATCGTGAACCTGGAGGCGATGGCGTGCGGGACACCGGTCGTCGCCTCGCGCGTCGGCGGGATCCCCGAGGTCGTCGACGACGGACACAGCGGCGTCCTCGTCGAAGTGGGCGGCGAGGACGGCGAGTTCGAGGCGGGGCTCGCGCGCGCCCTCGACTCCGTGCTCGCCGATCCGGCGGCGGCCCGGCGGATGGGGGAGGCCGGACGGGCCCGCGCCGTGGGGGAGTTCGGGTGGGGCGCGGTCGCCCGGCGCACCGTCGCGCTCTACGAGGAGATCCTCCGGCAGGGTTGAGCGCGCGTCCCCGGGGGCAGTCAACGGTCACCCAAGGGTGAGGAGCGGCTATGCGTCGTGGTGGGCCTTCGGTGCTCGGGATCGTGCTGGCGGGCGGTGAGGGCAAGCGGCTGATGCCCCTGACCGCGGACCGGGCGAAACCCGCGGTGACGTTCGGCGGGACCTACCGTCTGGTGGACTTCGTCCTGTCGAACCTCGTCAACGCCGACATCCTGCGCATCTGCGTGCTGACGCAGTACAAGTCGCACTCGCTGGACCGGCACATCACCACCACCTGGCGGATGTCGAGCCTGCTCGGCAACTACGTCACCCCCGTGCCCGCGCAGCAGCGCCTCGGCCCCCGCTGGTACCTCGGCAGCGCGGACGCCCTCCTCCAGTCGCTGAACCTCGTGCACGACGAACGGCCCGAGTACGTCGCGGTGTTCGGCGCCGACCACGTGTACCGGATGGACCCCCGCCAGATGCTCGCCCAGCACATGGAGAGCGGCGCCGGGGTCACCGTCGCGGGGATCCGGATACCCCGCGCCGAGTCGTCCTCCTTCGGGGTCATCACCCCCGGCAGCGACGG
The DNA here is from genome assembly GCF_054880855.1 of Streptomyces sp. S6. Taxonomy (NCBI): domain Bacteria; kingdom Bacillati; phylum Actinomycetota; class Actinomycetes; order Kitasatosporales; family Streptomycetaceae; genus Streptomyces; species Streptomyces sp. S6. Next base: position 3,632 of record NZ_JBTYMC010000426.1, read on the forward strand.
GCAGATCGTCGAGCGGTTCCTGGAGAAGCCCGCCGACCCGCCCGGCCTCCCGGACGACCCGGAGACCGTGTTCGCCTCCATGGGCAACTACCTGTTCACCACCAAGACCCTCATCGAGGCGCTCCAGCGGGACGCCGAGGACGAGCACTCCGTGCACGACATGGGCGGTTCGATCCTGCCCCAGCTCACCGCGCGCGGCGAGGCGTTCCTCTACGACTTCAGCCAGAACCACGTCCCCGGCGAGACCAGCCGCGACCGCGGGTACTGGCGGGACGTCGGGACGCTGGACGCGTACTACGACGCCCACATGGACCTCATCGCCGAGCGGCCCGCGTTCAACCTGTTCAACCGGGACTGGCCGATCTACACGCACTCCGGCCAGCTCTCCCCGGCGCGGTTCAACGCGGGTGGGATGGCCAGTGAGTCGATCATCAGCGCGGGGTGCCTGATCCGGGGGCAGGTCACGCGGTCGGTGCTGTCGCCGGGGGTGGTCGTCGACCCCGGGGCGGTCGTACAGGGGGCGGTGCTGCACGACAACGTGCGCATCGGGCGGGGCGCTGTGGTGCGGGGGGCTGTGCTGGACAAGAACACGGAGGTCCCGCCGGGGGCGACGATCGGGGTCAATCCGGAGCGGGACGGTGAGCTGTACACCGTGTCGCCGGGCGGGGTCATCGCGCTGGGGAAGGGGCAGATCGTGAGCTGAGGGGGAGGGGGTGGGAGGTGTCCGGGTGGCCGGTGGTGCGTCCGGTCGGGCGACTTAGAGAGTCCGGCAGTAGGCGTGTTGGGTGATCGGCTGGGTGCCCCGGACGCAGAGCAGGCACGAGCCGGGGCGATCATGGAGTTCTCTACGCTCAGTGATCACCGGAGGGC
>NZ_JBTYMC010000427.1:0-4456 GCF_054880855.1 Streptomyces sp. S6
CGGGCGAGGGCGGGGTGCTGGTCGCCCGCGGCGACGACGGCACCGTCCGCGTCGCCCCCGCCGACCCGCACCACCCGCTCTTCTTCGATCACCCCAGCGACCACGTCCCCGGCATGGTCCTGCTGGAGGCCGCCCGGCAGGCCGTGTGTCTCGCGGCGGGTGGGGTTCCGGGACGGCTGAGAGACGCGCGACTGACCGCGACCGGTTTCACCGAGTGGGCCCCGGCGGCGGGCATCGAGTGCGCGCGGGAAGGTGAGGGCTGGAGCTTCACCGTCGTCCAGAACGGGACGCCGACCGCGTCGGGCACACTGACCTTCCAGGCCTGAGGCCCCCGCCCGTCCCCTCGCCCCGTCCGCGCTCCTAAGATCATCGTCCATTACGCTCGGGCCCGTACCCCTCACCCCTGGAGCGTGCCCATGAGCGACATCCGGATCCGCGACGACCGCGCCGCGGGCCGTCTGGAGGCGCTGGACGCCGACGGCGAACTCGTCGGCCACATCGCCTACTTCACCCTGGACGCCCCGCAGGCCGCCCTCGTCCCGGTGCACACGATCGTCGAACCGGCCCACGAGGGCCAGGGCATCGCGGGCTCCCTGGCCCGGGAGCTGTACGGCATCGCGGCGCGCGAGGCCAAGCAGGTCGCCCCCCTCTGCCCGTACGTCGCCTCCTGGGCCGTCCGCCACCCCGACGACGCGCCGCCCGCGAGCCCCGAACTCCTGCGCGCGGCGAAGCACTGGCTCAAGGAACACCCCGAAGGCTTCTGAGCCGGGACTCAGGACAAGGACTGCCGTGCACCTCGCCCTCCTGCACACCTCCCCGGCCCACATCCCCGTCTTCGACGCTCTGCGCGACACCCACCACCCCGGCCTCGCCCTGCGCCACCACGTGGACGAGTCCCTCCTCGCCCGCGCCCGTGAGGAGGGCCCGCAGGCGGTGGCGCCCGCCGTGCGTCAGGCGCTGGAGCGGGCCGTGGCCGAGGGCGCGGACGCCGTGCTGTGCACCTGCTCCACGATCGGCGCCGTCGCGGAGGCGCAGAGCGCGGGGCTCGCCGTCCCCGTCGTCCGCGTGGACCGGCCGATGGCCGCCGAGGCGGTAGCCGCCGGAGAGCGGATCGTCGTCCTCGCGACGGTCGAGAGCACCCTCGGCCCGACCGCCGACCTGGTCCGCGAGGAGGCGGACGGGCGTCCCGTCAGGGTGCGGACGATGCTTGTCGGCGGTGCCTGGGAGCTGTTCGAGGCCGGGGACGGCGAGGGGTACGCGCGTGCGGTCGCCGACGCGGTCGACGCGGTGACCGACGCCGACGTGATCGTCCTGGCGCAGGCGTCGATGACACCGGCACAGGGGCTCGTGCGGACGGTTGTCCCGGTGTTCTCCAGCCCTCGCCCGGGACTTGACGCTGCCGTTGCCCAAGGCGTGTGAAACTGCAAGCATTTGATCGTCAAGGACGAGGCGAAGCACATGACCCCCACCCCCTCCCGGCGCACCCTCCTCCAGGGCCTGGCGGCCGGCACCGCCGTGGTCGCGTTCGACCCCCTCACCCGCGCCTGGGCCACCACCCCGCACAGCGCCCTCCCGCAGGTCCCGCCGCTGGACGGCACCCTGCTCACCGACCCCGCGTCCCTCGCGGCGGCGGCCGACGACTACGGCCACATCGTCCACCGCACCCCGGCCGCCGTCCTGCGCCCCGGCTCGGTCGACGACGTCGTCGCGATGATCCGCTTCTGCAACACCCACGCCATCGACGTCGCCCCGCGCGGCCAGGGCCACGGCACCTTCGGCCAGGCCCAGGTGCCGGGCGGCGTCGTCATCGAGACGACCCCGCTGAACCGGATCGGGACCCCCGAGCACGGCACGGTCACCGTCGGCGCGGGGGCCACGTGGAGCAACGTCGTGCGCGCGACCCTTCAACACGGCCTCACCCCGCCCGTGTTCACCGACTACCTCGAACTCTCCGTCGGCGGCACCCTCTCCGTCGGCGGCATCGGCGGCCAGACCCACCGCCACGGCGCCCAGGTCGACAACGTCCTCGCGCTCGACGTCGTCACCGGCGCGGGAGAACCGGTCCACTGCTCGCCGACCCGGCACGCCGACCTCTTCCACGCCGTCCTCGCGGGCCTCGGCCAGTGCGCCGTCATCGTCTCCGCGACCCTGCGCCTGGTCCCGGCGCCCACCGCGCCGACCGTCCGCCACTACCTCCTGCCCTACACCGACCTCGACACCTACCTCGCCGACCAGCGCACCCTGACCGAGGAGTGCCGCTTCGACTACGTCGAGGGCCAGGTCACCGCCGACAAGAACGGCGCCTTCACGGCGTACGTCCTGGAAGCCGTCGCCTACGACGCCGACGTCCCGGAGACGGCGCTGCTCGCGGGGCTGTCGTACGACCCGGCGGGCGTGCAGCGGACCACGCCGACGTACTTCGACTTCCTGAACCGGGTCGGACCGGTCGCCGAGGCGCTGAAGAAGTCCGGGATCTGGGCGTACGCGCACCCCTGGCTGAACCTGCTGATCCCGGGGGAGCGGACCGCCGAGGTGACCCGGGAGATCCTCGCCGGGGTCACCGCCGCCGACGTCGGCGCCGGGCTGATCCTGCTCTACCCGCTGGAGCGGGCCCGGCTGCGCACCCCGCTGCTGCGCATGCCGGACGACCCGGTTCCGTACCTGTTCGCGATCCTCGCGGCCGTCCCGGCGGACGGCACGGCCGAGGTGGGGCGCCTTCTCGCGGCCAACCGCGCCGCCTACGAGCGGACCGCGGCGGCCGGCGGCACCCACTATCCGGTGGGGTCCGTCCCGTTTCGGCCGCAGGACTGGCAGACCCACTACGGAAAGCGATGGCCGCAGCTCGCCGCCGCCAAGAGGACGTACGACCCGAAGGGCGTCCTCGTGCCGGGACAGGGCGTCTTCGGCTGAAACGAGCCGACATGAGGGGAACCGTTCGGGGTAGGACAGCGGCTGATTCGCGGTCTTGTCCTGGCCGGTTCCCCACCCATACCTTTTTCCCCGCCTGACGCCTGTCCGCCTGCTCAGGGGGAGACCTCCATGGCCGTACGCGGCCGGCACCGCCGGTACCAGCCGAATCGGATCAACCGCGCCTCACTCACCGTCACCGCGGGGGGCGCCGGGATGGCGCTCCCCCTCATCGCCGCGAGCCCCGCGCACGCCGCCGACGTGCACACCTGGAACAAGGTCGCGGCCTGCGAGTCGACGAACGACTGGCACGTCAACACCGGCAACGGCTACTACGGCGGGCTCCAGTTCACCCAGTCCACCTGGGCGGCCTACGGCGGCCTGCGGTACGCGGGGCGAGCGGATCTGGCCACCAAGGACCAGCAGATCGCCGTGGCCGAGAAGGTCCTCGACGGACAGGGGCCCGGCGCCTGGCCGGTCTGCTCGGGCCGCGCAGGGCTCACCCGGGGCGGGGACGCGCCGGACATCGAGCCGGCCGCGCGGAAGAAGGCCGTCCGGAAGAAGACCGCCGAGAAGCCCAGGACGCCGGACGTCCGTGCGCAGGCCACCCCGCAGTCGCGGGCCGGGCGTACCGAGATGTACACCGTCGTCCACGGCGACACGCTCTCCGGGATAGCCGACGAGCGGGACGTCGCAGGCGGCTGGCGGGGGCTGTACGCCGCGAACCGCAGGACGATCGGCTCCGACCCGGACCTGATCCTGCCGGGCCAGCGGCTCAGCCTGAACGGCAAGGCCGCACCGAAGGCGCCCAAGGAGCCGAAGGCGTCCAAGAGCAGGCCGAGGACCGTCAGCAAGCCGAAGACGGCCGCGAAACCGAGGACCGACGAGGGGCACGCCCCGCGTGTCGCGCCCGTGAACGCCGGGACCGGCACGCAGTACCACGCCACCGGCTCCTCCTGGTCGAAGGGCTACCACACGGGCGTCGACTTCCCCGTCCCCACCGGGACGTCCGTGAAGGCGGTCGGCGCGGGCGAGGTCGTCAGCGCCGGGTGGGGCGGCTCCTTCGGCTACCAGGTCGTCATCCGGCACTCCGACGGCCGCTACACCCAGTACGCCCACCTCTCGGCGATCTCCGTGCGGGACGGGCAGTCGGTCGGTGCGGGCCAGCGCATCGGCCGGTCCGGGTCGACGGGCAACAGCACCGGCCCGCACCTGCACTTCGAGGTGCGGACGGGGCCCGAGTTCGGCTCCGACGTCGACCCGCTGGCCTATCTGCGGGCCGGCGGGGTCAGGATCTGACCTTCGCGCGGTGCCGGTCGGTGATCTGCGCGGCCAGGAAGAGGCCGTCGTAGTACAGGCGGTACGTCCCGTCCGCGAGGTGGACGGGACGCTTCTGCGCCGTCACCTCCACCACCTCCCGGGCGGCCACGGCCGGCTGCTCCGGGAGCGCGCCGGTCAGGCCGTCCACGGCGATCACCGGCGCGGGGGCCTCCCCCGCCGGTTCCTCGCGCCCCGCCCGCGGCTCGGTGCGCGACCCCGGGTCCGGCTG
>NZ_JBTYMC010000428.1:0-4450 GCF_054880855.1 Streptomyces sp. S6
GGTGCCGAAGCCTGCCCGGCGGGCGCGGCCCCCGCAGCACTCACCCCTTGACCACCCGACATCGAACCCCCGGCCCCCGCCACCACCGGAGCCGGACCGAAGCCACCCCCCGAAGCCGGCACCGAACCCCCGCCCCCCGGCGGCCCGAACACCCCACCCGGCACCGGTGCCTGCACAGCCCCCTGTGCCTGCCCGTACGGCGGAGGCGGAGGTGCGTACCACCCCGGCTGGTTCTGGCCCGGTACCGGCATGGGCGGCAGCGCACCCGGTGGCAGCGGCTGCTGGAGGCCGGACTTCTGGTCGGTGGTGGACCGGTAGTCCACGGCGGCCTGGGTCATCCGCATGTACGCCTCCTCCAGGGACGCCTGATGCGGCGAGAGCTCCCAGAGGCGTACGTCGGCGGCGTGCGCGATGTCGCTGATGCGGGGCAGCGCGACCCCCGTCACCCGAAGCGCCCCGTCGGGCTCGGGCAGGACGTGCCCGCCCGCCTCCATCAGCGCGGACGTCAGCTTCTCCCGCGCCTGCGGCTCCGTGTCCGGCGTCCGCAGCCGCGCGAACCCGGCGGAGTTGGCCTCGATGAAGTCCCGGACGCTCATGTCGGCGAGGAGCTGCCCCCGCCCGATGACGACGAGGTGGTCGGCCGTCAACGCCATCTCACTCATGAGGTGGGACGACACGAACACCGTCCGCCCCTCCGCCGCGAGCGATTTCATCAGGTTCCGCACCCAGAGGATCCCCTCGGGGTCGAGCCCGTTGACCGGCTCGTCGAACAGCAGCACCTGAGGATCCCCGAGCAGCGCCGCCGCGATCCCGAGCCGCTGCCCCATGCCCAGCGAGAACCCCTTGGACCGCTTGCGCGCGACCTCCTGGAGCCCGACGACCCCGAGCACCTCGTCCACCCTGCGCTCCGGAATCCCGGAGAGCTGGGCGAGGCACAGCAGGTGACTGCGCGCGCTCCGCCCCCCGTGGACGGCTTTCGCGTCGAGCAGCGCCCCCACGTGCCGCGCGGCGTTGGGGAGCTGCCGGTAGGCGTGACCGCTGATGGTGACGGACCCGGCGGTCGGGTTGTCCAGCCCCAGGATCATCCGCATCGTGGTCGACTTGCCGGACCCGTTCGGCCCGAGGAACCCGGTGACGGCGCCTGGTCGCACCTGGAAGGACAGATTGTGCACAGCGGTTTTGTCGCCGTAGCGTTTCGTCAGGCCGACTGCCTCGATCATGCTCCGCACCCATCGGAAGGTTCAGGGACAGCGGGGCGCACGCCCCCCGTAAGAGTTAGGACCCTATCGGGGAGCTGACGGTTGCCGCCAAGGGGAGGTAAAGCCTCGGGCTTCGACCCCCTCGGAGATCAGGCGTCCCGCCGCTTCAGCAGCAGGTATCCCCCGAGCAGCGCGGCCACCACCCACGCCACCATGATCGCGAACCCGCCCCACGGCCCGTACGGGGTGTCGCTGTCGACCGGCGTCACCACCTGCATGATCTTGCTGCCCGCCTGATCCGGCAGGTACTGCCCGACCTTCTTCGTCGCGGAGACGTTCCCGAGGATGTTGGAGATGAGGAAGAAGAACGGCATCAGGATGCCGAGGGAGAGCATCGGCGAGCGCAGCATGGCCGCGACGCCCATCGAGAACAGCGCGATCAGCATCATGTACAGGCCCCCGCCGATGACGGCCCGCAGCACCCCCGGGTCCCCGATGTGCGCCCGCAGCGAGCCGAGCATGGCCTGTCCGAGGAAGAACGACGCGAAGCTGGTGACCATCCCGACGGCCAGCGCGAGCCCGGCGCCGACGGCGATCTTGCTGAGGTAGAACGTGCCGCGCTGCGGAACCGCCGCCAGCGACGTCCGGATCATCCCGGTGCTGTACTCGTTCGACACGACCAGCACCCCGAACACGATCATCGCGAGCTGCCCGAGCGTCATCCCGGCGAAGCTGATGACCGTCGGGTCGAAGGAGAGCTTCTCCTTCTCGCTGAGGTTGTCGAACTGGTGCTTGGACAGCGCCGACAGCCCGATCCCGAGCCCGATGCTGACGACCGCCGCGAGGGACAGCGTCCACACCGTCGACGCGACGGACCTGACCTTCGTCCACTCCGACTGGAGAACCTGCGAAACCTGGGTGACGGCCATCTCAGCTCTTCCTCCAGCCGTCGCCCCACTCCTGCGGCGGGGCCTCGTCCGTGTGCGCGTGGTACTCGACCGACTCGGCGGTCAGCTGCATGAACGCCTCCTCCAGCGACGCCCGCTGGGGGCTCAGCTCGTGCAGCACGAGGCTGTGCTGCGCGGCGAGTTCACCGAGTTGCTCGGCCTTGTCGCCGTCCACCTCCAGCGTCCCGCCGCCGGTCTCGACGACGGTGACGCCGGCCTGGTGCAGGACGTCCAGCATGCGCTCGCGCTGCGGGGTGCGGATGCGGACGTAGCTGCGGGAGTTGCGGGCGATGAAGTCCGCCATGGAGGTGTCCGCGAGGAGCCTGCCCTGCCCGATGACGACGAGGTGATCGGCCGTCAGCGCCATCTCGCTCATCAGGTGCGACGACACGAACACGGTCCGCCCCTGCGCCGCGAGGGATTTCATCAGGTTCCTGATCCAGTGGATGCCCTCGGGGTCGAGGCCGTTCACCGGTTCGTCGAACATCAGGATCCGGGGGTCTCCGAGGAGGGCGGCTGCGATCCCGAGCCGCTGTCCCATGCCCAGCGAGAACCCCTTCGCCTTCTTCTTCGCCACGGACGTCAGACCGACCGTGTCCAGCACCTCGTCCACCCGGGAGCGCGGGATGCCGTTGCTCTGCGCCAGGCACAGCAGGTGGTTGAAGGCGCTGCGGCCCCCGTGCATCGCCTTCGCGTCGAGGAGGGCGCCGATGTACTTGAGGGGTTCCTTGAGGGCGTCGTAGCGCTGCCCGTCGATCCGCACGTCCCCCGACGTGGGCCGGTCCAGGCCCAGCATCATCCGCATCGTCGTCGACTTCCCGGCGCCGTTGGGCCCCAGGAAGCCGGTCACGATCCCCGGCCGGACGGTGAAACTCAGGTTGTTCACCGCCAGCTTCTCGCCGTACCGCTTGGTCAGCCCCTCAAGCTCGATCATGCGGCCACGCTAGGTGGTCGACCCCGCCGATGCCACCGGAAAAAGGGAACGCCGGACGACGAACGGGCGACACCGGGGGCCTCCTCAGATCACCGGCTCCGACGCACTCGGCGACTCCCCGCTCCGGCTCGGCGCGGGACCGCTCGCCGAGGTGGAGGTCGTCGGGGTGCCGTCGGGGGTCGGCGGGGGGCTGGACGGGGACTCGGAGGCCGGGGGTGAGGAGTCGGAGGGCTTCGGAGACCCGGACGTGCTCGGCGACGGGGACGAGTGCGACGGCGAGGACGACGGCCCGGAGGTCGTACCTCCCGTGCCCCCGCCCGTCGTACCTCCCGTACCGCCCCCTGTCGTACCCCCGCTCGTCGGATCGGCGGACTCCGACGGGGTCGGAGCTTCGGAGTGTCCTGGTGACTCGCCGGGCCCGGAGGCCGAGGGGCTCGGTCTGGAGGTGCGGTGGCCGCCGCCTCCCGTACCGCCCCCGCCGGAACCGGCACCGCCCGTCCCGCCGGAGTCGCCGCCACCGGAGTCACCGCCGTCGGTACTCGTGGACGGCGTCACCTGCCGCGAGGGGTTGTCGGCCCCCTTGTCGGACGTCGCGCCGAGCCCGACGACCGTCCCGAGGACGGCGACCAGCAGCGCACCCGCGCCGACCGCGACGAGGTTGCGGCGGGCCAGCCCCCGCAGAGTGCGCCGGTGCTGAGTGGGCGCCCCGGCACCGCTCGGCGTCCCGCCGAGGACGACCGTGGGAGGCGCCGCCACCACCCGCTGCTTCTGGGTCGTGAGCGTGTCGGGATACCGCGTGACCTGCTCCTTCGGCGCGTCCGCGGCGAAATCCGTACCGAAGGCCGGCGTCGCCGCCAAAGCCTCTCCCGACCGGTCCGCGACGAGCGCCAGCGCCCTCCGCCCCGCGAGGGTGCCGCGCTTGTCGGCGAGGGCGCCGCGCAGCCCGATGGACGTCTCCAGTTCGGAGCGCGCCCGGTCGAGCTGTCCGGCGAGGATCGCGTGCACGCCGAGTTCGTGGTGGAAGTACGCCTGGTCGGCGACTTCGCCGGAGAGCCGCGCGGCCTCGGCACCGGCCCGCAGCGCTTGTTCCCAGGCACCGAAGGCGAGGCCCGCCGCGAACGCGGGGACGGCCGTGCGGGCGAGTTGGACGGCCGTGGACTGCTCGTCCTCGGCGGGCGGCACGGCCAGCGGGGCGACGACGGTGAGCGCGGCGAGGATCGCGTCGGACTCGGCGCACACCCGGTCGGGGGTGACGGACGGGTGCCCGGTCCACCAGGCGTAGTGCGCGGCGGCGGCCTGCGCGAGGGCCCGCGCGTCGTCGGCGTACCCGGCGGCCGCCAGTTGGACCTGGATCCCGGCGGCGAGCCGGT
>NZ_JBTYMC010000429.1:0-4415 GCF_054880855.1 Streptomyces sp. S6
CTGGCCGGCTTCGGCGCCGACCCCCTCAAGGCGTTCCACCCCGTGGGGTGCGTCGCCGACGCGGCGACGATCCGCGAGCGTCCCGACGGCACGTTCGAGGTCCTCGCGACCGGGACGACGCGGGTGCGGGTGCACTCCGTCGACGCGTCGGGGCCCTTCCTCACGGCCGAGCTGGAGGAGCTGTCCGAGGAGCGCGGCGAGGAGGCCGAGGCGCTCGCGGAGGTCGTCCTGCGGGCCTTCCAGCAGTACCAGAAGCGGCTCGCCGGGGCCCGTGAGCTGTCCGTCCTCTCCGGTGAGCTGCCGGACGAGCCCGGGGTCGTGTCGTATCTCGTCGCCGCGACGATGATGCTCGACACGCCGTCCAAGCAGCGACTTCTCCAGGCGCCGGATTTCGCCTCCCGGCTGCGGGACGAGCTGAAACTGCTTCGCGCCGAGACGGCGATCCTCCGTAGTCTGCCGTCCCTGCCCGCGTCGGACCTGACGCGCGGCCCGACGAGCCTGAACTGAGGGGTCCCGTGGCGAAGAAGCCGAAGAAGCAGGCCGGGGGGACACCGGCGACGGTCGCGCTGACGGCGGCGGGCGTGGCGTACACCGTCCACGCGTACGAGCACGATCCCGCGCACCCCTCGTACGGCGAGGAGGCCGCCGAGGCGATGGGGGTGTCACCGGATCGGGTGTTCAAGACGCTCGTCGCCGACGTCGACGGGGCCCTGACCGTCGCCGTCGTCCCCGTCGCGGGCACCCTCGATCTGAAGGCGCTGGCCACGGCGGTCGGCGGCAAGAAGGCGGCCATGGCCGACCCCGCCCTCGCCGAGCGCACCACGGGCTACGTCCGGGGCGGCATCTCCCCCCTGGGCCAGCGCAAACGCCTCCCCACCGTCCTCGACGCCTCCGCCGACGCGCACACCACGATCTGTGTCTCCGCCGGGCGGCGCGGCCTCGAAGTCGAACTCTCCCCCACCGACCTCGCCGGCCTCACCGGCGCGGTACTGGCCCCCATCGGGCGTGCCTGAGGGGTCGACGGGGCGCCCTCTCTCCGTTAAGCAGAGAAGGCATGTCGAAACGTACGCGGAAGCGGAAGTGGCGGATCAAGAAACGACGCGCGAACCACGGGAGGCGGCCGGCGTAGGGCGCGGGCGCCGGGGCAGCGCGTATGGCCGAGGCCGGTTCGGCGGGCCTTCCGCATCCGCAGGGCGGTACGGCCCGGCGTTCGCTTCGGCCAAAGACACACCGGCGCTCCCTTACGCCGGAGGCGTCACGTACGGCAGCTCGTACGGCGGTTCCGGGTCCCTCGGGCCGAACAGGGCCGTGAGGCCCAGGTGGACGAGGAGGGCGGCGACGGACCAGGCCATCAGCGTGGCCTTCGCGTCGAGCTTCAGGGGAGCCGAGAAGGTGACGCCCTTGCCCGCGCTCTTCGCGTGCGCGATGACGTCGGAGGAGGGGCCGAGCCACACGCCGAGCCTCCAGGCCACCACGGACGCGAGGATGCCGCCGGCCATGAGTCCGACGACGAGGGGGATCCCGCCGCGCCGGCGCCACAGAAAAACGGCCACCGCGCTGACGGCACCGCACGCCAACGCCAACAGGGTGAACGTTCCCTCGACCCCGATCGCCTGCTCCCCCTCGGAGTCCTTCAGGTAGACGACCCAGCTCCCGTCGGAGAGGTCCCCGACCAGCGGCACGCGCGGCGCCAGCCACAGCCACAGCAGCCCCAGCACCAGCCCGAGCACCGTCACTCCGACGGCGACGACAACGCCGTCCCGCACATCCGCCCACAGCTCCGCACGCCTCTCCGGCGTGTCCCACATCTGCCCGTACCCCTCCGGAGGCGGCGGAGGCCAGTCCCCCCGCGGAGACGGTTCGTGCGGCGGCGTAGGCGGAGTCAACGGAGCGGTCACCCTGCCATCGTGCCAGGCCGACCTTGCCCCCGCCCCACCGGACGGCGTTCCGGGGGACGGCTCACAGAACAACCGAGCGCCAATCCGGATAAACCGCACCCCCGCTACCGGACCGCAGCCCTCCGGTAAGCCCACGTGGCCACCCCCAACGACACGGCCCCCACCCCCGCGCAGACCGCCAGATCCCCCAGCACCAACGCCCAGTCCGGCCGCGCGGAGAACGTCCGGGCCAGCGCCTCCACCCCGTACGTGGACGGCAGCAGATCCCGGGCGAACCGCACCACCTCCGGCATCCGTTCCGGCGGCAGCACCCCCAGCAACAGCGCCGCGGACATCCCCAGCTGCCCCATGACGGTCGCCAGCTCGGGCCGGGGCGCCAGCAGCCCGAGCGCCGCACCGAGCCCGGCCAGCGCGGCCCCCGCGAGCGGGATCACGGCGATCAGCACCCACAGATGAGTGAGCGGCAACCCGAACAGCACACACCCGAAGACGGCCGTGACCACGGTCCCCGGCACGGTGAACGACGCGTACGCACCGGCCGCGCCCAGCACCACCGCGGCGGGCGGCACGGGCAGCGTGGCGTAGTGGTCAAGCCCTCCGCTCGCCCGGAGCTGCCCGAAGTACTGGGCGAGCAGGTTCAGCGCCACGAAGGCGACGACGAGAACGGCGGACCCGGCGACGACCGACTCCGCCTCGCTCCCCCCGTCCACCACGCCCCGCATCATGATGAGGATCCCGACGGACTGGAACGTCGCGACGAAGAGCAGCGGAATCCGCGCCACCCGCGCACGCGACAGCTGCGCCCGGTACACGGCGGCCAGCGACGGCCACAGCCGGGCCCGCGGCCCCAGCTCGGCGGCCTCCCGCTCACCGGGCTCGACGGCCCGCGCTCTCCCCGGCAGAACCCCGGCAGGTACGACACTCACGCGGCGCTGCTCCTCTTCTCCACGGCCCCGCCCCCGTCCCCTACGGACGCGGCGCCCGAAAAACTCATCCCGTCGCACAGGACGCCAAAAGACCCCTTCACGCCTTCACCAGCCCCTGCCGGGCGTCTCCCCCGAGCGCGAGGTACACGTCCTCAAGGCTCGGCGTGGCCAGCGTGAAGTCGTCGAGCGCGGCGAACGCGGCCCCACCGGTCACCGTCGACACCACCGCCCGCGCCTCCTCCGGGGCGAGCCGCAGCGTCCAGCGCCGCCCGGACTCGACGGCCCGCTCCCGCAGCGCGGCCACCTCGGGGACGTCCAGCGGAGCCTTCTCCCGCCACACGAGATCGACCCGCACCTCCCCGGCGACCTGCTCCTTCAGCCCGGCGGGTGTGTCGCAGGCGATGACGCGCCCTTTGTCGAGGACGGCGACCCGGTCGAGGACGGTCTCCGCCTCGATGACGTTGTGGGTGACGAGCAGCACGGTCGTCCCCCGCTCCGCGCGCCGCCGGTCGACGGCGGACCAGACGGCACGCCGGGCGACGGGGTCCATCCCGGTCGTCGGCTCGTCGAGGACCAGCAGCCGCCGCTCCCCCACCAGCGCCGTCGCGAAACAGGCGAGCCGCCGCTGCCCCCCGGACAGCTTGCGCAGCGGCCGTGCGGCGAGCGGCGTGAGCCCCAGCTCGTCGAGGACAGCGTCCCGTTCCGCGCGGGCCTCGCGGACGTCGAGCCCGCGCAGCCGCGCGGTGGTCTCGGCGGCGAGGGAGACGGTGAGTTCGTCGAGCGCGGTGGACTCCTGGCCGAGGTAGGCGAGGAGGCGGGCGGCGCGTTCGGGGTGGCGGACGATGTCGTGGCCGAGGATCTCGACGCTGCCGGAGTCGGGCCGCATCAGCCCGGTGAGCTGGCGGACGAGGGTGGACTTGCCGGCGCCGTTCGGCCCGAGCAGTCCGAAGATCTCACCGCGCCGGATGTCGAGACAGACGTCGTCGGTGGCCCGCACCTCGGGCGTGCCGGGCGTGCCGCGCCGGGCGCGCACCGCCCGGTAGGTCTTGGTCAGCCCGCGCACGGCACACACGACGTCTTCCGGGTGCCGGACTGCCGGTGTCGCGCGCGTACTCACAAGGGGAGAGCGTACGGGGTCGACGGCCCCCGCTCACGCCTGGGTCGTTGCTCAGTCGGCGGCCGGAGCGTGTTCCACGCCGGTCCTGGCGTCGATCTCCCGCCAGAATCCGGCCCGGATCGCGTACCGGTCGTGCTCGTCGATCTGGTCGTCCTTGTGCGCAAGGAGCCCGAAGCGGGCGGCGTAGCGCAGGAGCTCGCCGTCGATGCGGTGGGGGACGCGGGGGTACATGCCGGAGAGTTTCGGGAGGTGGGTCTGGTCGCCGAGGCGGGCGATCCAGCGGCGGGCGAACACCTGTCCGACCTCGTAGGGGTCGCCGCCGACGGTCGTGATGTCCTCCTCGCGGTCGGCCCAGCGCTGTTCGGCGGTGGTGAGCTGGGCGAGGGTCGGCATCGCGGCGGCCTCGGGGGGTTCGGCGGCGGGCCGGTCCACCCAGCCCTTGTCGGAGGACCAGCGCAGGGTCGCGGCCGGCGC
>NZ_JBTYMC010000430.1:0-4413 GCF_054880855.1 Streptomyces sp. S6
GGCCCGGCCCGGGGCGGGCGTGCGGGCCGGGGGCTCAGGGGAGGACGCCTCGGTGAGGGACGGCAGCGGGACCGCCGCGCGGATGTCCTTCGGCGGGGAGTCGTCGCGCGCGGGGGTGTCGTACGCGAACAGGCCCGTCGCGAAGCCGGCGGCGGCGAGGATGGCGACGACGGCTCCGCCGGTCGCGAGGAGGGCCGTTCTCCGGCGCCGGGGGCTGGACTGCGCGGTGTCGTCGGCGCCGGGTTTTTGCGGGGCACCCCTTACATCCCCTACGTCCCTCAGGGTTCCCATGTCTCCCGAGGTCCCCGCGGCGTCTGCTCCCCCTGGGCCCTGAGAGCTACGCGGGGCGCCGGTACCGCCCGGGGCGGCGCCTCCAGGGACCTTCGGGAGCGGGGCCGTCGCGGTGGTGTCCCGAAACGATTCGGCCGAGGTGAGGCCGGGGGACACGACCCTCAGGGGCATCGTCGCGTCGGGCGGCGGCTTGATGCCGCCCGCGGTCGGCGCCCCGGCCGTACCCGCCAGCTCCACGTAGGGGCGGATCCGCAGGGGATCGAAGTCCTCCGCGGCGGCGGCGTCCGCGAGCCGCGCCTCCTTCAGCGCCTCGGCCGCCCGCCGCGCACAGTCGCAGGACGGCGTGCTGTCGGCGGCCCGCAGCGCCCCGCACTCCGGGCAGGGGTGCCCGTACGGCTGCGTCCCGCCCGGCGGCCTCGCGCGCTCCGTCGGTTCGTTCACTCCTTCGCCCCTCCCCGTGTTCTCCCCGCGTTCCAGGGATTATGCAGATCCTCCACAGTCATGGCACGCCTCCATCGCACCACACGTCACAGCCTCGGAAATGGCCGGAAAGCCTCTCCCGTCGGCCTCGACAGGACGTTCCCGGTGTCACCCACCACCATGGAAGGGACCCGAGAGCCGAGGGAGGTCTCCATGTCTTCGGACGCAGGGACGGCCGCGCGCGATCCCCACCGCGAACACGTTGGCGCAAACGTCACGGTGTCGATCGGCGCCCTGCTGCTGGGCATGCTGCTGGCGGCGCTCGACCAGACGATCGTCTCCACGGCGCTCCCCACGATCGTCAGCGACCTCGGCGGCCTGGAACACCTCTCCTGGGTCGTGACCGCCTACCTCCTCGCCTCCACCGCGGCGACCCCCCTGTGGGGCAAGCTCGGCGATCAGTACGGCCGAAAACGACTGTTCCAGACGGCGATCGTGCTCTTCCTGATCGGTTCCGCTCTCTGCGGAACGGCCCAGAACATGCCGCAGTTGATCGCATTCCGGGCACTCCAGGGCCTGGGCGGCGGCGGGTTGATGGTCCTGTCGATGGCGATCGTCGGCGACCTCGTCCCGCCCCGCGAACGCGGGCGCTACCAGGGCCTGTTCGGCGCGGTCTTCGGCGCGACGAGCGTCCTCGGCCCGCTGCTCGGCGGCGTCTTCACCGAACACCTCAGCTGGCGCTGGGTGTTCTACGTCAACCTCCCCGTCGGCGCCGTCGCACTCGCCGTCATCGCCGCCGTCCTGCACATCCCGCGCCGCACCACCCCGCACACCATCGACTACCTCGGCACCTTCCTGATCGCCTCCGTCGCCACCTGCCTCGTCCTCGTCGCCTCCCTCGGCGGGACGACCTGGGCGTGGGGCTCGGTCCAGGTGATCGGCCTGCTGGTACTGGGAGTTGGGCTCGCCGCCGCCTTCGTCGCGGTCGAACGCCGAGCCGCCGAACCGGTGTTGCCGCTCAAGCTGTTCCGCGTCCGCACGTTCACCCTCTCCGCCGTCATCAGCTTCGTCGTCGGGTTCGCGATGTTCGGCGCGATGACCTACCTGCCGACGTTCCTCCAAGTCGTCCAGGGCGTCTCCCCGACCATGTCCGGCGTCCACATGCTGCCGATGGTCGCCGGGCTGCTGCTCTCCTCCACCCTCTCCGGGCAGATCGTCAGCCGCACGGGACGCTGGAAGGTGTTCCCCGTCGCCGGGACCGCCGTCACGACCGTCGGCCTGCTCCTGCTGCACCGCCTCGACGAGAACAGCCCGACCGGCGAGATGAGCGCCTACTTCTTCGTCTTCGGCCTCGGGCTCGGCCTCGTCATGCAGGTCCTCGTCCTGATCGTCCAGAACGCCGTCTCCTACGAGGACTTGGGCGTCGCCACCTCCGGCGCGACCTTCTTCCGGTCGATCGGGGCGTCCTTCGGGGTCGCCGTCTTCGGCACGATCTTCGCGAGCCGGCTCTCCGGCGAACTCGCCTCGGCGTTCAGGGGAGTCGGCGGCCTTCCTGCGGGCTTCAGCGCCGACGCGCTCAAGTCCGACCCGCGCGGAATCGCCCAACTCCCGCCCGCCCTGCGGCCACCGGCGGTGCACGCCTACGCCACCTCCATCACCGACGTCTTCCTCTACGCCGCGCCCGTCGCCGTCCTCGGGTTCGTCCTCGCCTGGTTCCTCAAGGAGGACCGGCTGCGCGGCTCGGTCACCGCGCCGGACGTCACGCAGACCCTGGCCAGCAACCCCGTCGAGCGGTCGTCGTACGACGAGGTGTGCCGGGCGCTGTCCGTGCTGGGGACACGGGAGGGGCGGCGGGAGATCTACCGCACGATCACCGCTCGCGCGGGCTACGACCTTCTGCCGGCGGCCAGTTGGATCCTGCTGCGGATCAGGAAGCACGGGACCGTCGAGCCCGGCCGGCTCGCCGAGCAGAGCCCTGTGCCGCTTGCTGTGATCATCGAGGGGGCGCGGCAGGTGGAGGAGGGCGGGCTGGCCCTGCGGGAGGGGGTCGGGCTGTATCTCACGGCGCGCGGGCGGGAGGTGGCGGAGCGGCTGGCCGAGGCGCGGGAGGCGTCGCTCGCGGAGTTGCTGGGGGACTGGTGGGGGCCGGGGCGGCCCACTGATCTCGTGCTGTTGGTACGGGAGTTGAACGGGGAGTTGTGCGGGTCGGTGCGGGAGGGGGCGGGGGTGGTCAGGTGAGGGGCGTCCTGGTGAGGGGCTTTGTGAACCAGTGGTCCGCGTACGGGTCGTCGTTGTGCGGGGCGGTCTCCGTGTAGCCCAGGCGTGCGTAGAGCGCCCTCGCCTCCACCAGGTCCGCGCGGGTGTCGAGGATCATGCGGGTGGCTCCCCACGCGCGTGCCGCGTTCTCCGCCGCGTCCACCACAAGCGCCGACCCGCCCTTTCCGCGCAGCTCCGGGAGCAGGTAGACGCGGGTCAGTTCGGCGGTGTCCGCGTCGAGTCGGCGTACTCCTGCGGTGCCGGCCGCCTCACCGTCGTACCGGGCCACCAGCAACGTCCCCTTCGGCGGGGCGAGTTCGGCGCCTGTGTGGGCGGTGATCTCGTGTTCCAGTTCGGCGGGGTCGGTGGGCCGGCCCTCGTGGAGGAGGTACCAGCGGTCGCTCACCTCTGTGTAGTACGCGCGCCACAGGGCGGTGGCGGCGGGGGAGTCGGGGGGCTCCGGGGTGATCGTCCAGGTCATGGGGGTCATTCTCGGGAGGGGGCGGGGGAGGGGCGCAAGCGATATACCCGTTGCCGCGGTGCTGTTTGCGGGGGCGGTTACGGGCAACTCGGAAGACGAGTCGGCCCGTTGGGCCCTTACACCGGAAGGCAGCCATGTCCACAGGCGTGATCGTCGTACTGATCGTCATCGGCGCGGTCGTCGTTGTCGCGGCGGGTTTCCTCGGAGTGCGCCGGACCCGGGGCGGTGGGTCCCTGAAGCGGCGGTTCGGGCCCGAGTACGGGCGGACCGTGGCCCGGCACGACGGGGATGTCCACGCCGCCGAACGGGAGTTGACGTCCCTCGTGGAGCGGCACGGAGGGTTGCGGGAACGGCCCCTTGAGGCCGGGGAGCAGGAGAAGTACCAGGAGCGGTGGCGGGCCGCGCAGGAGCTGTTCGTGGAGTCGCCCCGGGAGGCCGCCGCCGAAGTCGACCGGCTGCTCGGCGAGTTGGCCGGGGCTCGGGGGTATCCGCGGGCCGAGGACTTCGACGAGCAGGTCGCCGCGCTCGCCGTGCACCACGCCGCGCACGTCGACGGGTACCGGCAGGTGCGGTACGTCGCCGAGGAGGGCGGGGACACGGAGGGTGCTCGGGCGGCTGTGCTGGAGGGGCGGGCGTTGTTCCGGGAGTTGTTGGGGGAGCCGCGGGGGATCGCGCGTAGTGCGCCGCAGGGTTCGCCGGGTTTGCCGCGAGGGGTGTCACGCGGCTCGTCGGAGGGCTCGTCGCGGGGCGATGCGAAGGCGCGGACGGGGCGGGTACCGGCGGTTTTCCAGCGGATTCAGGCCAAGTGAGGAGGGGTTGAGAGATGAGTGAGGACAGGGGAACGCAGGGGGCGGCGGGGGCGGCGGGCATGCGGAAGGGGGCGCAGTCCGAGTCCACGCACGTGCCCGAGGCCCGCAAGGGCGGGGCGCCGATCGAGGGCGGTGCGCCGGGCCGTACGCCTGCCC
>NZ_JBTYMC010000431.1:0-4411 GCF_054880855.1 Streptomyces sp. S6
CCGACGGCCTCGACCGGACGGCCGGGCGGGCGCTGCGGTGGCTGGCCGCGCACCTCGACGACTTCCGCCTCCCGCCCGACGCCACCACGGACGCCGACCGCGACCTCACCTGGAAACCCCTCGGTGAACTCGCCCAGCTCACCCGGCGGATCGCCACCGGCCACCCCCGCGCGGACCTGCGCGCGGAGGCGGCCGGGCTGTTCGCGTTCGCCTGGGCCGAGACCCGCGAAGGCGCGCTGTTCGCGGAACTCGTCCACCGCGAACCGCACGCCACGTACCCGGTCGAGATCTACGGCGTCTTCGCCCAGGCGGGCCTGCGCCACCCGGTGACGGACGAACTCATCGCCGCCACCGCCCGGTTGCGCGCCCGGCGCATCGCCCGCGACACCCCGACCCGCACCCTCGGCCTGCTCATCGCCGAACGCCGCGTCGGCGTCACCCCGCACAGCGACCCCGCCGCCGAACTCGCCCGGACCTGGCTCGGCGAACGCCCCGAACCCTGGGCCCTGGACCGCCGCACCGCCTACGGCCTCACCCACGACGTCTTCCACGTCACCGACTGGGGCGCCGACCGCACCGGGCTCACCCCCGAGGCCGCCGACTACCTGCGGCTGTGGCTCCCCGCCTGGCTGGACGGCTGGCTCGCCGAGGGGGAGTGGGACCTCGTCGCGGAACTCCTCGCGGTCGGCGCGTGCCTGCCGGACGGCGGCGCCGGCTCCTACGACGCGGCCTGGGAGCGCCTCGCCGCCGCCCAGTCGGACGACGGCGCCGTCCCGGAGCACGAGAACTTCCCCCGGGACTCCTTCCGCGCCTGCTACCACGCGACGCTCGCCACGGCGTTCGCGGCGACGCTGGCCCGCGAGGCGCCGGCCCGCACCCCTGACGCCCTCCCCGGAAGGAACCTCGCGTGATGACCGTGACGGCAGCCTCCCCGGCCCTGTTGCACCGGGTCGGGGAGCGGGCGCTCGACTGGCTCGACACCAACAGGGACCGCTTCCGGATCACCCCGGAGGACCACGCGTCGGGACTCGCCCTCGGCGAGCGGCTCAAACCCGTCGGTGAACTCGCCGTCAACACAAGGGTGTTGTTCCGCGAGGGCGTCGCCGGGTCACGGCAGCGGGAACGGGCCGGGAACCTCCTCGACCTCGCGTGGCGCGAACTCCTCGACGGGGGCGGCGTGCTCGCGGCGCTCCAGGAGCAGGAACCGCACACGCCGGTCGCGCTGGAGGTGTACGCGCCGTTCCACGAGAGCGGCTACCGGCACCCCGGCCTGGAGGAGATGCTCGCGGTGTCCCGGCGCACGAAGAGCTGGGCCGCCGTCGAACGGCCCCCCAACCGGCAGCTCGCCCTGCTCAGCGCGGAACGCCGGATCGGCCTCACCCCGAGCGGCGACTTCGGCGAACTCCTGCGCCGCACCTGGCTCGGCCAGCTCCCCGAACCGTGGACCGTCCAGCTCCACATCGCCTACGACATCACCCACACCGTCTTCCACGTCACCAACTGGGGCGAGCGACCGCACGCGATCCCGCCCGACATCGCCGACTACCTCGACCGCTACCTCCCCGCCTGGCTGGAGACCTGGGCCGACCTCGAACACTGGGACCTGCTCGGCGAACTCCTCGTCGTCGACGCCTGCCTCCCCCGCCCCGCGCTCGACGCCGAGATCTGGGAGCGGTACGCGGCGGCCCAGGCACCCAGCGGCGCGATGCCGGTCCACCGAGGGATGCCCGAGGGCGACCCCGGCGAGGTCTTCGACCTCCTCCACCACCCCACCCTCGTCGCCGCGTTCGCCTCCGCGATGGCCACCTCACGGGCGCTCGGCTGATGCCGCCCGTCGACGCCCGCCTCACCGAGGCCCTCCAGCTCATCGACGCGCCCGACGCCGTCGTCGCGATCTCCCGGCGCGGGCGGCGGACCGTCGTCGGCGCGGACGGCGGGGTGCGGCCGCTGCGGTACGAACTCGGGTCGCTGACCAAGACGTTCACGGTGCTGCTCGCGGCGCGGATGGCCGACGAGGGGCTGATCGGGCTGGACGACCCCCTCGCCGCGCACCTGCCCGTCCGGAGCACCCCGATCACCCTGCGCCACCTCGCCACGCACACCTCGGGCCTGCCGCGCGTCCCCCACGACCTGCTGCCGGGCGCACTCCTGCACCCCCGCCGCAACCCCTACACCCGGTACGGCACCGACCGCCTCCTGGCGGCCTTCTCCCGGGCCCGGCCCCGGCACGCGCCCGGCGCGCACTGGAACTACTCCAACTTCGGCGTCGCCCTCCTCGGCCAGGCCCTCAGCAGGGCCGCCGGGACGCCCTACCCCGAACTCCTCGACCGGCGGGTCCTCACCCCGCTCGGGCTGACCCGGACCGGGGCGACGCCCGCGCCCACCGACGCCGTCGGGTACCGCAAGGACGGGACGACACTCGTGCCGTGCACGTCCATGGGGGCGTTCGCGCCCGCCGCGTCCGTGCGGGCGACGCCGGGGGACCTCCTCACGTACGTCGAGGCGCACCTCGCGCCCGGGGGACCGCTGGGCCCCGCGCTGCGACAGGTCGTCGTCCCCCAACTGCGGCGCGGACGGCCCCCGGAGACCCACACCCTGACCTGGTTCCAGCACGACACCGGGCACGGGCCGGTGCTCTTCCACAGCGGGGCCACCTTCGGGCAGCAGGCGTACGCCGGGTTCCACCCCGCCTCCGGGACCGCCGTCGTCGCCCTCGCCAACCGCCACCACCGAGGCTGCCGCCTCGTCCCCGTCGCCCACGAACTCCTCCACGCCCTCGCGGCGACCACACCGGCCGGCCTCAGTGCCTCGGGGTGTGTCGGCGGGGTCTAGCGCAGCCGCGCGGGCCCGCGACCGGTCGACGGGAGCTGGAAACGCGTTTGCGTGAACGACGGGTGCCACGGTGAAGTCACCTGCCATGCGCACCTTGTTCCCGCACCACACCTGGACCCCCGTCACCGAAGGCGCGTCCGGCGCCGAGGTGTTCCGCCTCACCGGACCGGGCCCGGCCCTCTACGCCAAGCGGGGACCCGGCGTGGCCGACGAGACGGAACGCCTCCGCTGGCTCACCGAGCACGCGATCCCCGTACCGAGGATCGTCGGCAGCGGCGACGACTGGCTGGTCACCGAAGCCGTCGAGGGCGTGCCGGCCGACGACGCCCCGGAGGCGCTGGCCGGCCTCGCCCGCGCCCTGCACTCCCTCCCCGCCGACACCTGCCCCTTCGACCGGCGGCTCGACGTCACGACGGCCGAGGCGCGCGACCGCGTCGAGCGGCGGCTCGTCGACCTGGACGACCTGGAGGAGCGGTACGCGGGCTGGTCGGGGGAGCGGCTCCTGGCCGAGCTCGACCGGACCCGCCCGGCGGCCGAGGACCTCGTCGTGTGCCACGGCGACCTGTGCCCCGACAACGTCCTCGTCGACCCGGGGACCGGGGAGGTGCGTGCGGTGCTCGACGTCGGACGGCTCGGCCTCGCCGACCGGCACACCGATCTGGCGCTCGCCGTACGGGAGTTGGAGGGGCCGCGTGGCCGCCGGTTCCTGGAGCGGTACGGGACGCAGCACGTGGCGGAGTCACGGATGGAGTACTACGTGCTGCTCGACGAGTTCTTCTGACGACGACCACCGCGAGCAGGCCGCCGGACCGCTACGTACGATGTGGCGATCCTCGCGGTCGCTCCGCGTGGCCGGAAGGAGCGGTGATGCGGTTTCGGCAGGCCGGGGCCTGTACGGTGCTCGCCGTCTGCCTCGCCGCGTGCGGCAGGCCGGACGGCGGGGTACGGGTGGAGGGTCCGGCGGTGACGGCCGTGCAGTGGACCGGACCCACGTACGTCACGGATCTCTACGGGCGGGCGTGGCAGCGGCCGACGGACGTGAGCCTGGGCCGGAGCCTCGACCTCGGAGGGCTGCGCTGGAAGGGCTGGGGGACGGCCCGGCCGACGGCGACCGGGACGGCGACGGACGTCAACTGCGTGGCCGGCTGCCCCGGCGGCAAGCCCTCGTCGTACCGCGTCGAGGTCGTGCTCGGCGGGCTGGTGCGCCGGGGAGACGTCGCCTACTACGGGCACGCCTCGCTGAAACCGCTCGACCCGCCCGAGCCCTTCTGGGCCGTGGGCTACGACGACATGGACCTGGACGTGCCGGACCGATGAGCCCCTTGCGAAGGAAGCCGATGAAGAGGCCCGGCGCCAGTCTCGGCACGAAGGTCGCCCTCGCCGTGGCCGTCGCGGCGACCTGCGTCGCGGGCGCGGTCGGCGTGTTCGTGCACCGGCTCACCGCCGCCGACCAGCTCACCACCGCCCGCGCCGCCGTACGGCAGGACCTGGAAGGACGGACGACATGAGCGACACAGGCGCCCCCGGGGCAATAGGCGACGGCACGCGCGCGGTGCGTGCCGGGCTGCCCGAGCCCGTC
>NZ_JBTYMC010000432.1:0-4380 GCF_054880855.1 Streptomyces sp. S6
GCGCCTCGGCGGTCTGCATGCCGGGGGAGTAGCCAACTCGCCGCCGACAGCGGGGGCGGTGTCCCGGCGCGAGGCGACGCCCAGTCAGCCGGCGGGCTGGCGGGATCGCCGCCCGCCGCCTCCAACTCACCGGCTCCAGCCCGTCAGCGACTCCCCGTCACCGCCGACAGCGTCGACGAGATCTCGCCGATCACCTGGGCCGCCTGCGCGACGAGGTAGAAGTGGCCCCCGGGGTAGACCTCCTGGCGGAAGCCCCCGGTGGTGTGCTCCTCCCAGGCCGCGACCGAGTCCAGCGGGGCCTTGGGGTCGCTGTCGCCGATCAGGGCGGTGACCGGGGTGGCCACCTGGTGGAAACGCTCGGGCCGGTACAGCTCGGCGGCGCGGTAGTCGGCGCGCAGGGCCGGCAGCACCAGTTGGAGCATCTCGTCGTCGCCGAGGATGCGGTTGTCGGTGCCCGAGAGGCGTTTGACCTCGGCGATCAGTGCCTGGTCGCCGCGTGTGTGGACGCCCTCCTCGATCTGGTGGCGGGAAGGCGCGCGCCGCCCGGAGGCGAACAGCATCACCGGCGTCACCCCGGCCTGTTCGAGGAGTCCGGCGAGTTCGAAGGCGAGGGAGGCGCCCATGCTGTGCCCGAAGAGGGCGAGGGGGCCGGTGCCCTCGTCGGCCAGCACGGCGGGCAGCAGCCGGTCCGCCAGCGCGGGGATGCTCTCGACGCACGGCTCCTGGCGGCGGTCCTGGCGCCCGGGGTACTGCACGGCGAGCACCTCGACGCCGGGGGCGAGGGCCTGGGACACCGGGTGGTAGAAGGAGGCGGAGCCACCCGCGTGGGGCAGGCACAGCAGCCGTACGGCGCCGGGTTCCGCCGGGTGGTATCGGCGTATCCACAGCGTCCTGTCCTCGGTGTCGACGCTCATCTCGGGCTCCCGGGTTCGTTGCAGGGGCAGGTCTCCGCAAGCTAACAAACCCGGCAGCCGGCCCGGGTCCGTACCGGGCCCCTGTAGGGACCCCTATCACCGGCCCCCGCGAGGTCAGGGGTGTTCCAGCGCCCGGCGGACGCCCTATCTCTTTCGTGAGCCCTCGTCACCACGGGGCCGCGCTGACCTGGCTACCGATTCCGACCCCACGGGGGTTCTCTGTGACGGACGAAGCACAGCTCGTCGAGTACATCCGGCGTCTGACCGGTGAACTGCGCCAGTCCCACCGCCGGGTGCGGCAGTTGGAGGACGCGGGCAGCGAGCCGCTGGCCGTCGTCGGTATCGGCTGCCGTTTCCCGGGCGGTGTCACGGGCCCGGACGAGCTGTGGCGGCTGGTGGACGAGGGCCGGGACGCGGTGGGCGCGATGCCGGCGGGCCGGGGCTGGGACTTCGACGCCCTCTTCGCCGCCGACCCCGACGCGCCGGGCTCCAGCCACGCCCGCGAGGGCGGCTTCCTGCACGACGCGGCCTCCTTCGACGCCGGGTTCTTCGGGATCTCGCCGCGTGAGGCCCTCGCCATGGACCCGCAGCAGCGGCTGCTCCTGGAGACCGCCTGGGAGGCCCTGGAGCACGCGGGCATCGACCCGGCGGGCCTGGTCGGGAGCCGGACCGGTGTGTACGCGGGGCTGATGTACCACGACTACGCCGGTGAGCTGTCGACCATGCCGGACGAGGTGCAGGGTTTCCTGAGCACCGGGAACTCCGGGAGCATCGTGTCCGGGCGGGTCGCCTACGTCCTGGGCCTTGAGGGGCCGGCGCTGACGGTCGACACCGCCTGTTCGTCGTCCCTGGTCACCGTGCACCTGGCGGGCCAGGCCCTGCGGTCGGGCGCGTGCGATCTGGCGCTGGCGGGCGGGGTGACCGTCATGTCGACGCCGTCGACGTTCGTGGAGAACTCCCGGCAGGGCGGGCTGGCCGCCGACGGGCGCTGCAAGTCCTTCGCGGACGCCGCCGACGGCACCGGCTGGGGCGAGGGTTCGGCGATGCTCGTGCTGGAGCGGCTGTCCGACGCGCGGCGCAACGGGCACCGGATCCTGGCGGTCGTGCGGGGCTCGGCCGTCAACCAGGACGGCGCCTCCAACGGGCTCACCGCCCCCAACGGGCCCTCCCAGCAGCGGGTCATCCGTGACGCGCTCGCGGACGCCCGGCTGACGGCGGCCGACATCGACGCCGTGGAGGCGCACGGCACCGGCACCACCCTGGGCGACCCGATCGAGGCGCAGGCGCTGCTGGCGACGTACGGCAAGGAGCGTCCGGAGGGGCAACCGCTGCGGCTCGGGTCGGTGAAGTCGAATCTGGCGCACACGCAGGCCGCCGCGGGGGCCGCCGGGATCATCAAGACGGTGATGGCGATCCGGCACGCCCGCATGCCGCGCACCCTGCACGTCGACGCGCCCACCACGCAGGTCGACTGGGGCTCGGGGGCGGTGTCGCTGCTCACCGAGGCGTGCGACTGGCCCGACCTGGGCCGTCCGCGCCGCGCGGCCGTCTCGTCCTTCGGGGTGAGCGGCACCAACGCCCACGTCATCATCGAGCAGGCCCCGGAGCCGGAACCGGCCGACCCCGCCGACTCCCCCGCACTGCCCGTCGTCCCTGTGCTGCTCTCGGCCCGCGACCCGCAGGCGCTGCGGGAGCAGGCGTCCCGGCTGCGCGCCCACCTCACCGAGGCCGGCGCACCGGCTCTCCTGGACGTCGCCCACTCCACCGCCGTCACCCGTGCCGCTCTGGAGGAGCGGGCCGCCCTCGTCGTGGACGGCACCGCGAGCCTGCTGGAGGCACTGCGGGCGCTCGCCGCCGGTGAGCCCGCGCCCGGGGTGGTCACCGGACACGCCGAGGACCGGGCCACGGCCGTCCTGTTCACCGGTCAGGGTGCCCAACGCCCTGGTATGGGGCGCGAGTTGTCCGAGGTGTTCCCCGTGTTCGCCGCCGCTCTCGACGAGGTCTGCGGACATCTGGACCCGCGCCTCGGGCGGTCCCTGAAGGCGCTGATGTTCGCGGAGCCGAAGACGCCGGAGGCGGCTCTCCTCGACGAGACGCGGTACACGCAGGCCGCGACGTTCGCGCTGGAGGTCGCGCTGTACCGGCTCGTGGCGGGCTGGGGGGTCGTGCCGGTCCAGCTCGCCGGGCACTCCATCGGTGAGCTGACCGCCGCGCACGTCTCGGGGATGCTGTCGCTGCCGGACGCGTGCGCGTTGGTCGCGGCGCGGGGGCGGCTGATGCAGGCGCTGCCCGAAGGTGGCGTGATGGTCGCGCTGGAGGCGGCCGAGGAGGAGGTGGCGCCGCTGCTGGCCGGGCAGGAGGACGCCGTCGCGCTGGCCGCCGTCAACGGGGAGCGGTCCGTCGTCGTCTCCGGGACGGACGCCGCCGTCACCCCCGTCGCCGAGCACTTCGCGGGCCTGGGCCGTCGTACCCGGCGGCTGAAGGTGTCCCACGCCTTCCACTCGCCGCTGATGGAGCCGATGCTGGAGGACTTCCGGGCCGTCGTACGGACGTTGGAGTTCCGGCCCCCAGTGGTGCCCGTCGTCTCCAGCGTCACCGGCACGCACCAGGACCCCGAGCAGTGGGCCGATCCGGACTACTGGGCCCGGCAGGTGCGGGACACCGTCCGGTTCCTCGACGTGCTGCGCACCCTGCGGGGGCTCGGCGTGACCGCCCGGTTCGAGCTGGGCCCGGACAGCGCCCTGACCGCGTTCGGTGACGATGCTGTCCTCGGCGTCGCCGCCCAGCGGCGCGGTCAGCCCGAGGTGCGGGCCCTGGTGGGTGCGCTGGCAGCGCTGCACACCGGGGGTGTCGCCGTGGACTGGGGGGCGTTCTACGCGGACCGGGGCGCACGTGTCGTCGCCCTGCCCACGTACGGCTTCCAGCGGCGTGACTACTGGCTGCGCCCCAAGCCGGGGGCCGGCGCGCGGTCCGGGGCGGGGCTCACCGGATCCGGGCACCCGCTGCTCACGGCGACGACGAGCGTCGCCGGGACCGGGCTGCACGTCCTCACCGGCCGCCTCGGCCTGGACACCCACCCGTGGCTCGCGGACCACGCGGTCGGCGCCACCGTCCTCGTCCCCGGTACTGCGTTCGTGGAGCTCGCGCTGCACGCGGCCCGGCAGGAGGCGGTGGGCGCGGACGCCCTGACCGTCGGTGAACTCGTCCTGCACGCCCCGCTGGTCCTGCCGCCCACCGGCGGCGTCCGGGTGCAGGCGGTGCTCGACGCCCCTGCCCGCGCCTTCACCGTGGCCTCGCAGCCGGAGCACGCGGACGGCGACGCGTGGACCGTGCACGCCGAGGGCACCCTCGGCACCGCCCCGGCCACTCCCCGCGCCGCAACATCCTCGACCCGCTGCTGATCGACGCCGCCGTGGAGGAGGGCACGGAATACCGCGAACGGTGCGAAGTGAACGGACTGCTCCAC
>NZ_JBTYMC010000433.1:0-4379 GCF_054880855.1 Streptomyces sp. S6
CGGCTGCGCGGGCGACCTGTCCGCCGCCGAGGCCGCCGTGCGCGAGGCGAGCGACGTCCTCGTCCGGCACGCCAACTCCACCCGGTACGAGCAGGTACGCACACCCGCGCGCCAGCAGATCCGGGAACTGCCCGCGTCCGCGCTGCCCGAGCACGCGCAGAAGTGGGCCGAGGCGTTCGCGCCCCGCCTGCGCGTCCTCACCGACGAACTGGCCCAGCTGGAGCGCAACCGCGACTCGATCGTGGACCGGCTGCGCGGGCTCGTGGAGTCGGCGCTCGCGACCCTCAGGTCGGCCCAGCGGCTGTCCCGGCTGCCCGAGGGGCTGGGGGAGTGGTCCGGGCAGGAATTCCTGCGCATCCGCTTCGAGGAGCCCGACCAGGCGACGCTCACCGAGCGCCTCGGCGAGGTCGTCGACGACGCGACGCGGGCCGCCGTGAAGAAGAACTCCGATCTGCGGCGCGACGGCATGTCCCTGCTGCTGCGGGGGGTCGCCGCGGCTCTCCAGCCGAAGGGCATCGCCGTCGAGATCCTCAAGCCGGACGCCGTGCTGCGCGCCGAGCGGGTGCCCGTCGGGCAGATGGGCGACGTCTTCTCCGGCGGCCAGCTCCTCACCGCCGCCATCGCCCTGTACTGCACGATGGCCGCGCTGCGCTCCAACGACCGGGGACGCGACAAGCACCGGCACGCCGGGACGCTGTTCCTCGACAACCCCATCGGGCGGGCCAACGCGACCTACCTGCTGGAACTCCAGCGGGCCGTCTCGGACGCCCTCGGCGTCCAGCTCCTGTACACCACCGGCCTGTTCGACACGACCGCCCTCGCGGAGTTCCCGCTGGTCATCCGGCTCCGCAACGACGCCGACCTGCGCGCCGGGCTGAAGTACATCACCGTCGAGGAACACCTCCGGCCCGGCCTGCCCCGGGAGATCCCCGCCGGGGAGGCGGTGCACACGGAGATCACGGCGACGCGGATGTACAAGAGGCCGGTGTCCAGCGCGTCGTAGGGCTCGGGCGGGGCGGCACCGACTCGGTGAACCTGCCTACGCGGGCGCCCTGTCGCGCCGTCCGCCCCGCGCATCCCCGCGCATCCCCTCGCCCCCGGCGTCCCACCGGCGGAGCGGGAACAGGGCCTCGTCGCCCCCGTCTCCCGCCCGCCGGCCCCGCCTCAGGAGTGGGACAACTGCCCCGCGCCACCCTGGCGGCGTATTCGCTCCTGCGCGCGCTCCGCGGCGCGGGCCAGGCGGCGTTCGCGGCGCAGGGCGCGGGCCGTGCTGCTGGGAGCCGAGACGACGCCGTGGCGCTGCTTCCAGACCTGGCGGGTCACCCAGACGTCGAGGGCGGACCAGGTCGCCACGACCGTGCTCGCCACGCTGCTGACGACCATCGGGAACGCCAGCCAGGACTCGGCCATCGTGCAGAAGAACGCCACCATCGCCTGGAGCAGTGTCACGGCGATGATCAGGAACGCCCTGACCGCCGCCGTCCGCACCGGATCGGGCATCCGGGGCCGCTTGGCCGGCTCCTCCACCCACAACGGGCGGGCCCGCTGTCCCTGCCGCGGGATCCGACTGTTCTGCGCCGTGCCCATCACGTGTCACACTCCCCACCGCCGGCCGACCCCCTGCCCGGTCCGAAGACCGGGTTCCCCAGTGGCTGCCCGGCTTGCGCTCATTTACGCCGCCGAGGCGCGGCATGCGGCTCATGTGGCCGGTTCCGCTCCCAATTCCCAATGAGTAGGACGAAGAAGACGCCTCGAAGATTCCCAAGCGACGACAAATTCTCGCCAACCCCGGCAGGAAACAGTTTGGCCACGGTCTCGCCGCCGACGCCCGATTCATGGCGGCAATCTCCCGCAATGACCTGACAACTCCCCATGCCCCGACCCCGGAGCGGAGGTTCGGGTTCCGGACTGGTCTTCGAGTTGCCTGTGGGTCGGTAGTAGGCTCGCGGCGTTTGTTGACGCACATACGAATCCCGGTCGCACGGGGTCCGAGCTGGGGGAGGCCATGCGCTTTCGCGGGAAGTCGATCCGCAGGAAGATCGTGGCGCTTCTCCTCGTGCCGCTCGTGTCGCTGACCGCCGTCTGGGGGTTCGCCACGGTCCTCACCGGACGTGAGGCGGGCCGGCTCTACACGGTCTCCTCCCTGATGGAGAAGGTCGGGTACCCCCTGGAGGACACCGTCCGGGTCATCCAGCAGGAACGCCGCCAGACCCTCGTCTACCTCGCCGACCCCGACGCCCGGAACGCCCTCGCGGCCCTGCGCCGTACGCGTTCGGCCACCGACGAGGCGTTCGCGGAGATCCGCGGCAACGCCAAGGACCCCGACCTGCGCGACAGCCTCGACGAGGACGACTCCGGCGGTCTCACCAACGTCCTGGACGCCTTCGACGGCATCGGCAACCTGCGCCGCGGCGTCGAGGACGGCACCGTCACCCGCGCCCAGGCCCTCGACCTCTACAACCGGCTGATCGACCCCTGCTACCTGCTGCTCGTCAGGCTGGACGTCGTCGACAGCGTCGAGATGGACAAGCAGTACCGCGCCCTCGTCGCCGTGGCACGCGCGCGGGAGCTGCTCTCCCGTGAGGACGCTCTGCTCGGCTCCGCCCTCGTCACCGGCAGGATCAGCCACGAGGAGAGCCGGACCGTCTCCGACCTCCGGGCCCAGCGGGAGGTCATCTACGAGGTCGGCCTCCCGCTCCTGCCCGGCACCGAGCAGAAGCGCTACGAGGGCTTCTGGGCGGGCGCCGGCACCGCGTCCCTGCGCACCGCCGAGAAGGCCGCGATCGACGCGATGGAGAACGGCGGCCGCCCCAAGGGCGTCACCGCCCGCAGCTGGGACACCGCCGCCGGCGGCGTCCTCGAACAGCTCGGCACCCTCGACGAACAGGCCAACGACCGCTACCAGGACCGCGTCCGCCCGGTCGCCGTCGAGGTCATCGTCAAGGCCGTCGTCGCCGGCGTCTTCGGCCTGATCGCGCTCCTGCTCTCGCTCTTCCTGTCCGTCCGCATCGGCCGCGCCCTCATCCGCGACCTGCGCCAGCTGCGCGTGGAGGCCCACGAGGCGTCCGCCGTCCGGCTGCCCAGCGTGATGCGCCGCCTCTCCGTCGGCGAACAGGTCGACGTGGAGACCGAGGTCCCCCACCTGGAGTACGACAAGAACGAGATCGGCGAGGTCGGCCAGGCGCTCAACACCCTCCAGCGGGCCGCCGTCGAGGCCGCCGTCAAGCAGGCCGAACTGCGCTCCGGCGTCTCCGAGGTCTTCGTCAACCTCGCCCGCCGCAGCCAGGTCCTGCTGCACAAGCAGCTCACCCTCCTCGACACGATGGAACGCCGCACCGAGGACACCGAGGAACTCGCGGACCTCTTCCGCCTCGACCACCTCACCACGCGCATGCGCAGGCACGCCGAGGGCCTCGTGATCCTCTCCGGCGCCGCGCCCTCCCGGCAGTGGCGCAAGCCCATCCAGCTGATGGACATCGTCCGCGCGGCCGTCTCCGAGGTCGAGGACTACGAGCGCATCGAGGTCCGCCGGCTGCCCCGGATCGCCGTCACCGGCCCGGCCGTCGCCGACCTCACCCACCTCGTCGCCGAACTCCTGGAGAACGCCACGGTGTTCTCCCCGCCGCACACCGCGGTCCAGGTGCTCGGCGAGCGCGTCGCCAACGGCTTCACCCTGGAGATCCACGACCGGGGCCTCGGCATGGCCCCAGAGGCCCTCCTGGACGCCAACCTGAGGCTCGCCGAGACCCCCGAGTTCGAACTCTCCGACACCGACCGCCTCGGTCTGTTCGTGGTCAGCCGGCTCGCCCAGCGGCAGAACGTCCGCGTCTCCCTCCAGACCTCGCCCTACGGCGGCACGACAGCCGTGGTGTTCATCCCGGAGGTCCTCCTCACGGACGACGTCCCGGACACCAACGGCATCGGCTTCCGCCTCGACCGGCCGCGCACCCCCAAGGACAAGAAGCGCCTCCCGGTCCAGCTCCCGGGGATGCCCGCGCCCGTCCTGGACGGCCCGGTCGAACTGGAGGCCCCGGTCGGCATCGACCCCCTGGGCTTCCCCCTGGCCGAGGACGACGACGCCCTCTTCCGCCGCCGGCGCCCCGGGATCGAGCCCGTTCCCGGACTGCCGCCCGTCACGGACCTGCCGTCGCGCCGCACACCGAAGCTCGTCAGCTCGCACGGCCGCCCAGTGGGCGACGACCCGCGCGCGCGGGACGACGGAAACGGCCGCCACGCGTCTCCCTGGGACCAGGGCCCCGCCGACTCCCTCACCCCGCTGCCCTCGCGCCGCAGGGGCGCCTCCAGCCACCTGCCGCGCGAGGAGGACCCGGCACCGCCCGCACAGCCCCTGCACCGGGCCCCCGAGGCCACCGCACCGC
>NZ_JBTYMC010000434.1:0-4371 GCF_054880855.1 Streptomyces sp. S6
GGCGGGGGAGCGGCGTACGGACGACGACAGGGCGGCGCCCAGGGCGATCGTGCCGCCCGCGCAGACGGCCGTGTGCAGGGCGCCCCAGCCGCGGTGGTCGTGCCACAGGACGCGTTCCACCGACATCGCGGCACGGCCGAACGCGGCGACCGGATGCGCGCGGCGGGGGTCGCCGAGGAGCAGGTCACCGAGGAGGCCGGCGGCGGCGCCGTACGCGTAGAGGCGATCGGCACCCATCGGCTCAGCCGGCCGTGGGGAAGCGCAGTGGCCGGGGGCGGCGGTATCTCAGGCGGCGGCCGAGCATCGCGTTATGTCCTCACTCAGGGTGTCCACGCCCTGGTTCGACGAGACCGGCGGTGGGAGTTCCTGGCTCCCGGGGATGACTACCCCGGTCACAGTGGCGGGACCGCGCCGGATTCGCACCGACTTCCTCCTGAGCCGCCGTACATGGCCCTGGCAGTCCACCACGGGCCTCAAACAGCCGTCAACTCACCGTTGACCTGCGAGAGCGGAGTGTGCAGAACCCCACACCACTGTCATGCCGGGCCGCACACGAAACCCCGCACGGCGTGCCGCGCGGGGTTTCTGCAAGCGGTTGCCGCCGGTCAGGCGACGATCAGGCTGATGCCGTACGCCACGGCCCCCAGGCACGCCGCGAAACAGGCGTACGCGCCGGTGACCGCGAGAGCGGCCGAGCCGCCGTCGGCCTGGGCGCGCTCGTGGCGGGAGAGGCCCATCACGCCGAGGGTGAAGAGGGTCACGAGGCCCACGGTGACCACGAGGCTGACACCGAAGACGGAGCCGAGAGCGGACCAGTCGATCTTCATGGTTGCGGTGTCCTTCGAGGTCAGACGGTCGCGGCCGGGGGAGCGGCCGGGTCGGTGGTGGCGGTGGGGGCGACGGGGGAGGGGATGACGACCTTGAGCTCGTCCGCCTCCGTGCCGTCCGTGTCGTTGACGTTGCTGTGGTCGACGACCTCGCGCCGCGAGATCTTCCAGATCGCCGCGCTGGAGGCGATGAGGAAGACGGCGACGGCGGCCGTGCCCCAGTCGCCCAGGCCGGTGACCGACTCGGCGAGCGCGCCGACGAGGGCTGCGGCCGGGAGCGTCAGACCCCACGCGACGAACATCCGGGTGGCCGTCGACCAGCGCACCACCCCGCCCTTGCGGCCGAGGCCCGCGCCCATCACGGAGCCGGAGACGGCGTGCGTGGTGGAGAGGGAGAAGCCCAGGTGGGAGGAGGCGAGGATGACCGTCGCGGCGGACGTCTGGGCGGCGAAGCCCTGCTGCGGCTGGAGGTCGGTGAGGCCCTTGCCCATCGTGCGGATGATGCGCCAGCCGCCCAGGTACGTGCCGAGCGCGATCGCGAGGCCCGCGGAGAGGATGACCCAGGTGGGCGGGTCGGACTTGGGTGCCAGGGAACCGCCCGCGACCAGCGCCAGCGTGATGATGCCCATCGTCTTCTGCGCGTCGTTCGTGCCGTGCGCGAGGGAGACGAGGCCGGCCGAGGCGATCTGCCCGAACCGGTAACCCTTCTCGGCGGCCTTTCCTTCGGCCTTCTTGCTGAGCGTGTACGAGAGCCTGGTCGCCAGCATCGCGGCGACACCGGCGACGATCGGGGCGGCGACCGCCGGGAGCAGCACCTTCGTCACCAGCACGTCGCCGTGCACCGCGCCGGTGCCGGCCGAGGCCAGCGTGGCGCCGATCAGGCCGCCCATCAGGGCGTGCGAGGAGCTGGAGGGCAGGCCCACCAGCCAGGTCAGCAGGTTCCAGAGGATCGCGCCGACCAGGGCGGCGAAGATGACCTCCGGTCGTATACCGCTTTCGTCGACGAGTCCCTTGGAGATCGTGTTCGCGACCTCCACGGAGAGAAACGCCCCCACAAGGTTGAGCGCGGCGGACATGGCCACCGCCACCTTGGGCCTCAGTGCGCCGGTCGAGATGGTCGTGGCCATCGCGTTGGCGGTGTCGTGGAAACCGTTCGTGAAATCGAACGCGAGAGCGGTTACCACCACTATCGCGAGGATCAGCGAGAAGTTTTCCATTTACCCAGGCAATCGTTCGAAGTAATCGGCTGGTTGAAGGTAAGTAACCTGGATGAACGGAAGGTGAACTGGGCAGGGCGTCGCGATGTCGCTACGGGCATGGCTCCCCCTCTTCCGCCGCCCCTGGCAGGATCCCCGTATGGCTGAGCAGAGGCGCCCGCGTCCCGAAGAGGCCGCGGCATGGGAGTCATTGGTCGCGACAGCACGCCGTACGGTCACGGACGGACTCGTGGTGGGCACATCCGGAAACGTGTCGGTCCGCGTCGCCGAGGTGGTCCTCGTCACACCGACGGGCGTGCCGTACGACCGCCTCGGGCCGGACGACGTCACAGGCGTCGACCTCGACGGCCGCCAGGTCCTCGGCACCCTGAGACCGACCAGCGAACTCCCCATGCACCTCACCGTCCACCGCGCCTTCCCCGCCGCCCGCGCCGTCGTCCACACCCACTCCGTCCACGCCACCGCCGTCTCCACCCTCGTCCCCGAACTCCCCCCGATCCACTACATGACCGGCGCCTTCGGCGGCCCCGTCCGCGTCGCCCCCTACGCGACCTACGGCACCGACGAACTCGCCGCGAACATCCGCACGGCCCTCCAGGACCGCACCGCCTGCCTGATCCAGAACCACGGCACCCTCGCCCACGCCCCCACCCTGGAGCGTGCCTTCACCGACTCCGCCCAACTCGAATGGATGTCCCACCTCTGGCTGATCGCCTCCTCCGTCCCCGGCCGCACCCCGAACCTCCTCGACCCGGAGCAGATCAGGGAGGCGGGGGAGAAGCTGAGCCGGTACGGGCAGGGGGGAACGGCCTGACGCCTCGGGGCGTCCACTGGCCGCCCCCGCCCCCCGCCCGGACACTGGACGAGTGCGCCCAGTCAAAGTGACGGCCGTCGCCGTCTCCGCAGTAGTGGCCGCCGGGGCGGCGAGTGTCGCCGTGGGCCGGATGGTGAGCGACACGGCGTTGAAGGGGCCGCCGGGACGTCCCCTGCCGACGGAGCCGAAGCTCACGGTGCACGGCACGGCGGCGGGACAGGTCACGCTCACGCGGGATCTCGCCTCGCTGAGGCCCGGTACGTACGGCCTCACCGGTGCCGGGGTGCACGCGGTGGTCGGTCCGGTGCTGCCCAACGCCCCGCACGACGCCGACACCGTCGTCCGCCGCCTGGAACGCGTCTCGTACGGCGCGCTCGACGCGGGGACGGCCGTCCGCCTCACCCCGGACCTGCATGTCGGTGATCCGGCGACGGCGCTGGGGCTCTCCCACACGGACGTCGGGATTCCCGGCGAACTCGGTGTGCTGCCCGCCTGGTTCGTGCCCGGGGCGCGGCGGACCTGGGTGATCGCGGTGCACGGCCTCGGCGCGGGACGCACGCACGTGCTGAACGTGCTCGGGTTCCTGCACCGCCGCCGCTTCCCCGTCCTGGTCCCCGCCTACCGGGGCGACGAGAACGCCCCGCGCCCGCCGGACGGCCTCAACCACCTCGGGACGACCGAGTGGCGGGACGTGGACGCGGCGATGCGGTACGCCCTCGGGCACGGTGCCGACCGCGTGATCCTGCTCGGCTGGTCGACCGGTGCGGCGATGGCCCTGCGCGCGGCCACCCGCTCCGGCCTGGCCGACCGCGTCAGCGGCCTGGTCCTGGACTCCCCGGCGCTGGACTGGCGCACGACCGTCCGCTCCCTCGCCGCAGCCCGCCACACCCCCGGCGCCCTGCTCCCCCTGGCCGTCCGCGCGGCCCTCGGCCGCCTCAGCGCGGGCGAGAACGCGGGCGGAAACGCGGGCGAATTCGCGGGCGAACAACCCCTGGACCCCGCCCCCACCCTGCCCCCCGTCCCCACCCTGATCGTGCACGGCCCCGACGACACCGTCGCCCCCTGGGACCTCTCGCGCCGCCTCGCCGCGAGCGCCCCCACCCGCGCGACCCTCCACGAGGTCCGCGGCGCCCCGCACGGCGCGATGTGGAACACCGACCCGGCGGCCTACGAAGAGGTGCTGCGACGGTTCCTGACGCCGTTGATGTGAACCACGCGAGTGTGAGACCCGGCACACCCCACCGCCGGTAGCGGGGATTCCGCTTCGGCTCGTCCCTGTCCGGAACACCCCCTCCGCCCCCTCCCCGGACCCCGTCCCTTGGCCAGTCCCGTAGCCGCCCGTGACATTCCGTTTGGGTTTTCGGACCGTCAACCGGAAGACTGCACCCGTGACGTCCCGTATCCCGCGCGACTCCAGGCTTCGACTCGTCCGCCCGCGACCCCTGGCCGCCGCCCCCTCAGCTGTGAACCAGCGGCGCCCGCGCCGCGCCGCGCCGCGCCCCCCGGAGGGCAC
>NZ_JBTYMC010000435.1:0-4359 GCF_054880855.1 Streptomyces sp. S6
ACGCGCGCACCTCGGGGGAGGGTGCTTCCGGGCGCGGGAGGGGGGTGGGCGGCCGGTGGGGTTCGGGGTGCTGCGGCGCGGGGTCGACGGGGCGGGCGGGCGGGTCCTCGTGGGAGGTGTTGACCGCCTCGTTGCCGAACGCCGGGTTGAGGGCGCCGACGACGTTCACGCTGTTCCCGCTGACGTTCACGGGGAGGTGGACCGGCAGTTGGATGCCGTTGCCGGACAGGACGCCCGGCGAGTCGTGCGTGCGCCCGTCGGCGTGGGCGCCGCCGCCGTTTGCGCTCCCCGCAGGACCTGACCTCCCGTCGCCCTTCGAGGAGTTCACGCACTTGTTGCCCATCGCCGGGTTCAGCAGCCCGACGACGTCCACGGTGTTCCCGCACAGGTTCACGGGGAGGTGCACCGGGAGCTGGACCGTGTTCCCGGAGGCCACCCCGGGTGAGTCGGCGGTGGAACCGCCGGCCGCGGAGTCGGCGTGGGCGGGCATCGTCACGGCCATCGCACCGGACGCGGCGACGACGGCGATCATGCCGTTTCGGGTCACCCGTCTCATGGGGTCCCTGCCTTCACAGTCGGGGGCGCGGGCGTTCCCCGCACCCGGACACGGGCGCCTGGCCCGTACCGGTTAAAACGCGGGCGAACCATCGGAGTTATGGCTCATCGTCCTTTCACCCCATCGAGTGGCCCGCTTGTCGAACTGGCAGTAAAGCCGTCGAATCGGACAGAAGGGTGCGCAGGGTAGCACCGGTCCGCACCCCCCGCACTCCGGCGGGCGCACCTGTGCGGCCCCGCCTATCGTGACCGTGGGCACTGCGCTCCGGGAGGCATCGATGCTGGTCACGTTGGTCGTCGCACTCTCCCTGCTCGGCACGGGCACGGCCGGCCCCACCCCGGACCCCGCCGGTTTCTACCGCCAGAAGGTGATCTGGTCGGCGTGCGCGCAGCAGGATGTGCCGAGGGATCTGGAGTGCGGGAAGGTCCGTGTCCCCCTCGACTACGAGCACCCGGCCGCCGGCACCCTCGAACTCGCGCTCGCCCGCTACCGGGCCACCGGCGAGAAGCGGGGTTCGGTGGTGCTCGACTTCGGCGGGCCGGGGGCGGCGGGCGTGCCCGAACTGGCCCACGGGCGGGGGACGTTCGCGGATCTCACGAACCGGTACGACGTGGTCGCCTTCGATCCGCGGGGTGTCGGCCGTTCCTCGCCGGTGAGTTGCGGGGACGGAGACACGGGGCCGACCGGTGACGACCCGCCGGCTCTTCTGGAGCGGCTACGGAAGGCCGCCGCACTCTGCGCGAGGCGCTCGGGGCCTGTACTGCCGTACATAGGAACGGTGTTCGCGGCCAGGGACCTCGACGTGATCCGTGCGGCACTCGGTGAGCGCCGGCTCAACTACCTCGGTTTCTCGTACGGGACGCGGCTCGGGGCGGTGTACGCGGCGCAGTTCCCGCAGCGCGTGGGGAGGCTGGCGCTGGACGGGGTGGACACGCTGACCGAGCCGGCCGCCGAGCAGGCGCTCGCGGGGGCGCGGGGGCAGCAGGTGGCGCTGGACGACTTCACGGCGTGGTGTGCGCGGGGCTCCGGCTGTCCGCTGGGGGACGAACCGCGCGCAGCCCGGGAGGGCGTCGTCCGGCTGGTGCGGTCGCTGGACGAGCGGCCCGTACCGGTTTACGGGGGCGGGGAGTTCACGGGGCAGGATCTGGTGGGGGCGCTGGCGCAGGCGCTGTATCTCCGGGACTGGTGGCCGGCGCTGGAGCAGGGGCTCGTACGGCTGGTGGGGGACGGGGATCCGGGCGGGGTGCAGGCGTTCGCGGCGGGCGGGGCGGCTCCCCGAGGCACCGGCCCCGGACGGCCGCGAGGCGAACACCTCACCCTGGCCGACCCGGGCGACGTCCCCCTCGACAACATGGCCGCCGCCCTCATGGCCGTGAACTGCGCGGACGACCCCGACCGCCCCGACGCCCGGCACCTCGTGGACACGCTCCCCGCGCTGCGCGCCTCCTTCGAGCAGGCGTCGCCCGTCTTCGGCCGCTACCGCCTCGCCGAAACCCTCATGTGCCACGGCCGGCCCGAGGGAACCTCGTTCATCCGCGACCGCGTCAAGGACCTCCGCACCCCGAAGATCCTCCTCGTCGGCACCCGGGGCGACCCCGCGACCCCCTACCGCTGGACGACGGAGACCGCGGCCCGCCTCGGCCCCGCCGCCGTCGTCCTCGACAACCACGCCGAGGGGCACACCGGTTACGCCTCCTCCCGCTGCGTGCACCGCGAGGTGAACGACTTCCTGCTGGACGGCTCGCTGCCGCCGAGCGGGAGTTCGTGCGGGGCGGACGAGGTGCGCCGGCCCTCTTGACGCTCCGTGCCACCCTGGTGATCACCGGAGTGAGAGGAGCCGTGGGCGTGGCGGAGCTGCTGGGGGTCGCGGTGCTGGGGGCCGGGCGCATGGGGGCGGATCATGTGCGGCGGCTGGACCGGGTGGTGAGCGGTGCGCGGGTGGCGGCGGTGGCCGATCCCGATGCGGACCGGGCGAAGGAGGCCGTCGCCGGGATCGAGGGGGCGGCGGTGTACGCGGAGGCGGAGGCCGCGCTGGACGCGCCCGGGGTGGAGGCGGTGCTGATCGCCTCGCCGGGGCCCGCGCACGAGGCGGCGCTGCTGGCGGCGCTGCGGCGGGGGCTGCCGGTGCT
The DNA here is from genome assembly GCF_054880855.1 of Streptomyces sp. S6. NCBI lineage: Bacteria > Bacillati > Actinomycetota > Actinomycetes > Kitasatosporales > Streptomycetaceae > Streptomyces > Streptomyces sp. S6. Next base: position 2,686 of record NZ_JBTYMC010000435.1, read on the forward strand.
ATGCGAGAAGCCGATGGTGCCGGATCCGGCGGGTGCGCTGCGGGTCGTCGAGGCGGAGGCGCGGCTCGGGCGCAGGCTCGTCCAGGTGGGGTTCATGCGGCGGTACGACACGGGGTACCGGCGGCTGAAGGAGGTGCTGGACGCGGGTGCGCTGGGCCGGCCGCTGATGCTGCACTGCGTGCACCGCAACACGGCGTCCCCGTCGTTCTTCACCAGCGAGATGCTGATCGAGGACTCGGTGGCGCACGAGATCGACGCGGCCCGCTGGCTGCTGGGCCAGGAGCTGACGGCGGTGACGGTGCTGCGGCCGGCCCCCTCCGCGCGGGCCCCCGAGGGCCTGGTGGATCCGCAGTTCGTGGTGTTCGAGACGTCCGGCGGCGTGCTCGTGGACGTCGAGGTGTTCGTCAACTGCCGCTCCGGCTACCAGGTGCGCTGCGAGGCGGTCGGCGAGGAGGGCAGCGTCCGCATCGGCGACGACCGGGGCCCGCTGCTCACCTCGGCGGGCGCGGCGGCGACGGAGGTGCCGCAGGACTACGTGGTGCGGTTCGCGGACGCGTACGACCGCGAGGTGCGGGCGTGGGTCGAGGCGACGCGGCAGGGGAGGGTGAGCGGGCCGTCGGTGTGGGACGGGTACGCGGCGTCGGCGGTCGCCGGGGCGGGGGTGCGGTCGCTGCGCGGGGCCGGGCGGGTGGGTGTGGAGCTCGCTCCTCGGCCGGATCTGTACGGTGGTGCGACGGGATAGCGCGTACGGGGTTCGAACACCCGCGTGGGGTTTGGGTGTTGCTCTGATGCAACCGGCAACTCCCCTGCTACGTCTACGGTTTGAGGCGTCCGGCGATTACGCGCGGGTAGCCCGGAAAGCCGTCCGGGAAGCCGCTGGCATATGCCGGGCGCATCACCTGAAGGTGTGTTGCCAAATCCCTTACACGACGTCGCGCGCTGTGCAACAGTCGTAACGGCCTTTCCGTTCGGCAGCCCCGGCCGAACCGTCCCCGCATCGGAGTGCGTCATGCCGTCCCCTCTCTCCGCGGACCGTCCAGCCGCCCAGCCCGGCCCGGTCGACGCGCTGATATCGCAGGCGCGAAGGCTGCGCGGGGACATGGCCGCGGTCCGCCGGGACACGCGGCCCACCGGCAGTGAGCCGGCGGACCTGTGGCAGCGGGCGCTGTACGACCTCGCTCTGCATCAACTCACCGATCTGGACACGCACTTGGCCCAGTTGCGGGACGGGCCGTCCGGGGCGGCGGAGGCCGCGCCGACCGCTCCCCGGCGCGGCTCCCTGCTCAGCCGGGTGGGCAGCGCGGAGTGGAACCTGATGGCGGACGAGGCGGTGTGGTCGGCGGAGTTCCACCGCATCCTCGGCCGTGACCCGGCGTCCCCGGCGCTGACGCTGGACGAACTGCCGTCGCTCGTCCTGGAGGAGGACCGGCCGACGCTGACGGCGATGGTCACCGACTGCCTCATCGACTCGCGGCCCATCGACGGCGAGTTCCGGGTCGTCCGGCCGGGCGGCGAGGTGCGGACCGTGCACCTGATGGGCGAGCCCGTGCTCGGCGCCGACGGCTGCACCGCCTCGATGTGGGCGGTGCTGCGGGACGTCAGCGAACTGCGGCGCAGCCAGCGGGCGGTGACCGAGACCCGTGACTCGCTCCGCCGCGGCGGAGCGAGTCACGG
>NZ_JBTYMC010000436.1:0-4342 GCF_054880855.1 Streptomyces sp. S6
GCGCGGCGCGCGGGTCACGCTGATCGCGGCGAACACGAGCCTGCCCGACCCGGCCGGCGTGGACGTCGTCCCCGTCGGGACGGCCGTCCAGATGCGGGAGGCGGTGCTGAAGCACACGGCGGACGCCGACGCGGTGGTGATGGCGGCGGCCGTCGCGGACTTCCGGCCGCAGGTATACGCCGCCGGGAAGATCAAGAAGAAGGACGGCCAGGAGCCGGAGCCCATCGTTCTCGTGCGGAATCCGGACATTCTCGCGGAGATCGCGGGAGACCGCGCCCGGCCGGGCCAGGTGATCGTCGGCTTCGCCGCGGAGACCGACGACGTCCTCGCCAACGGGCGCGCGAAACTCGCCCGGAAGGGATGCGACCTGCTGGTCGTCAACGAGGTGGGAGAGCGCCGTACGTTCGGCTCCGAGGAGAACGAGGCGGTCGTCCTCGGCGCCGACGGCAGCGAGACGCCCGTCCCGCACGGCCCCAAGGAGGAGCTGGCCGAAATCGTGTGGGACCTGGTGACGCGGCGCCTCGGATGACGCTTGGATGCGCACCCCGGAACCACGGGAGACTCGTCCGGATCGGGAGCGGCGGCTCTGGCCAAGCCCGCAGGGCATCGGTCAGAATGCCAGTGCCGCAGCTCACACCGCTTCCGTGGGGTGAGACACGTGGGCCGGTGGCGGGGTACGACCGATAAGCTGTTCCCGGACCGTACCGGGCGCAGCTCCCGGGAGGCCCGCCAATGATCAGCCAGCAGCCGCTGCAACCACAGGGAGCGTTGTGTCCCGTCGCCTGTTCACCTCGGAGTCCGTGACCGAAGGTCACCCCGACAAGATCGCTGACCAGATCAGCGACACGATTCTCGACGCGCTTCTGCGTGAGGACCCCACGTCCCGCGTCGCCGTCGAGACGCTGATCACCACCGGTCTCGTCCATGTCGCCGGTGAGGTCACCACCAAGGCGTACGCGCCGATCCCGCAGCTGGTGCGGGAGAAGATCCTGGAGATCGGCTACGACTCGTCGAAGAAGGGCTTCGACGGCGCGTCCTGCGGCGTCTCGGTCTCCATCGGCGCGCAGTCCCCGGACATCGCGCAGGGTGTCGACACCGCGTACGAGTCCCGTGTCGAAGGCGACGACGACGAGCTCGACAAGCAGGGCGCCGGCGACCAGGGCCTGATGTTCGGCTACGCCTCGGACGAGACGCCGACGCTGATGCCGCTCCCGATCTTCCTGGCCCACCGCCTCTCCAAGCGCCTCTCGGACGTCCGCAAGAACGGGACCATCCCCTACCTGCGCCCCGACGGCAAGACCCAGGTCACCATCGAGTACGACGGCGACAAGGCCGTCCGCCTCGACACGGTCGTCGTCTCCTCGCAGCACGCCTCCGACATCGACCTGGAGTCGCTGCTCACGCCCGACATCCGCGAGTTCGTCGTCGAGCCGGAACTGAAGGCGCTGCTGGAGGACGGCATCAAGCTGGACACCGAGAACTACCGCCTGCTGGTCAACCCGACCGGGCGTTTCGAGATCGGCGGCCCGATGGGCGACGCCGGCCTCACCGGCCGCAAGATCATCATCGACACGTACGGCGGCTTCGCCCGCCACGGCGGCGGCGCCTTCTCCGGCAAGGACCCGTCCAAGGTCGACCGCTCCGCCGCGTACGCGATGCGCTGGGTCGCCAAGAACGTCGTCGCCGCGGGGCTCGCCTCCCGCTGCGAGGTCCAGGTCGCCTACGCGATCGGCAAGGCCGAGCCCGTCGGTCTCTTCGTCGAGACCTTCGGCACCCACAAGGTCGACACCGACAAGATCGAGAAGGCGATCGACGAGGTCTTCGACCTCCGTCCCGCCGCGATCATCCGCGACCTCGACCTCCTGCGGCCGATCTACGCCCAGACCGCCGCGTACGGCCACTTCGGCCGTGAGCTTCCCGACTTCACGTGGGAGCGGACGGACCGGGTGGACGCGCTGCGCAAGGCCGCGGGGCTGTAAGCACCAGGCTGCCCGAGAGGTCCGGCGTTCCCGCAGGGGGATGCCGGGCCTCCGGCATGTCTACGGCACAGGTGCGCCGTTCGCCTCGTCCTCGCCCGGCGGGTCCTCGTCGCCGAGGCGGCGGCGGAGGGCGTCCGAGGCGTCGGTCCGGCCGTGCAGGTCGGCGATCTTCCGCAGGCGTTCGAGGAAGAGCGCGAAGTCCTGGTCGTCGGAGCGGACGCCGAACCAGGCCAGCGCGTCGTCCACGGAGACCTCCGGGGTCACGCCGTCCGCCTCGGGGCCGAACGGCCGCGGAGGGTCGTACCGATGCTCCTCCCGGTCGTCGTACGGCGGGGCGACCAGGTGGTCGAAGGGCGGGGCGACGGGCTCGTTGCGGGCGGCGGCCGAGAGCTGGGCGAACAGACCGATGCGGTCGACGGCGCCTGCGACCTCCTCCTCGTTGCGGGCGAGCCACCACACCACCGCGCTGCCGGTGTCCTTGAGGACGTCGTCGCCGAGGTAGGCGCGCTTGTTGCGCTCGTAGTTGCGCTCGTGCTCCCAGACGTCCTCGTCCTTGCGGACGCCGGCCAGCTTCACCAGGCGTTCCCGGTCCGGCTCGGGCAGGGAGAGCGAGACGTCCGTGGCCATCGCCATGACCCGCCCGGTGGGGTCGGTCCGCATGGTCGCCAGCGCCCCCTCCAGTTCGTGCTGGACCAGTGCGCTGCGCTCCGGCGGCTGCCGTGAGGCCACCGAGCGGGCCCGCTGGACGATCGCGTCCATGGCGAGCCCGGCGGGGCTGACGGGCGGGGCGTCGTCCGGGACGTCCAGGAGCAGCCAGTGGACGGTGGCGCAGAAGGAGAAGTCGTAGTCGGCGGCGGAGCTGGGCAGCGCGACGTGCCGGACCCGGACCTCCTGGCCGGGCGGCTCGGCACGGTCGTACGCGGGAGCGAGCAGTCTGTTGGTGACGACCGCGATGATCAGCAGGATCGCGGCGAACGTGGGCCAGGCCCACTGCGGCAGGTCGGTGCTGAGACCGACGATGACGAGGATCAGTCCCAGGATGACGGTCACGAAGAGCGTCATCGTGCGGTGTCCGGAACTCATGAGGGCCCCCGATGGAAGTGGTGGTCAGGCGGAGCGGAGGGTGTAGCCCTGGGCGTCGTCCAGCAGTTCCAGCAGCCGCGCGACGACGGCCGCGCTGCCGCCGGACCGCTGCCAGTTCAGGGCGACGGAGTACAGCCGGCCACCGGCCCTGACGTCACGCGCCGCCGCGGCGGTGAGGACGTGCAGGACGGGCTCCCGGCGGTACGGGTTCGCACAGGCGTCGAGCCAGCCGGTGACCGCGGATTCCCACGAGGTGCCGCGCAGGACGGCGGCCCAGCAGGCGATCAAGGTGTCCTGGACGCGCCGGCGTTCCGTGAGCCGCACGGGATCGGCGACGTCGAGGAAGAGCCGGCGGTCGGCCTCCGCCCTGGCGTGGCTGAGACTGCCGGGGCGGTGCTCCCGGGGCGGCTCCCCGGGTTTCGGGGCGAGACCGCCGCGCAGCCGCTCCAGGAGGAGGCGGTAGAGACGGTCGTCCGACCGGGCCAGGTCCAGGACGGCCCGGTGGGCCAGGGCGCCGACATCGCCGTAGGAGCGGCGGTCCAGATGGTGCAGCCGGACCAGGGCCTGGTCGGGGTGGGAGGCGGCCATGGTCTGCGAGCAGGCGGCGATCAGTGCCTCGCGCAGCCGCGCCGGGGTGTCGTTCGCGACGGACCACTCGTAGATCCGCTGCCGGAACTGCTTGCCGTGCCTCTCGTCCTCCAGCCCCTCGGCGAGCGCCTGCGCGATGTCCGGGAGCAGACTGCCGCGGCTGCCGCCGGACCACTCCTCGGCCAGCCGGATCAGATCGTCCTGCCGGTCCACCCGCAGCACCTCGGCGGCGAACCGGCCGACGGCCGCCTCCCGCACCTCGGGCGGGGCAGCGGCGGCGGCGTCCCGGAACCACTCGCGCAGCCGGCCGCGGATGTCGGGCAGGTAGGTCCAGAAGTGCTCGCGCACAGCACGGTCGTACCCCGCCTCCTTGAAGCGGACCAGGCCGTCCGCACCGGTCTCCGCGCCGATCCCGGCCAACTCCTCGTAGAGATCCGTCCGGTCCAGCCGGGGCGTGTCGTCCGGAGGATGGCTGAGGAGCTTCAGCAGGCTGTTGGCCGCTTGGAGCAGCACCTCGGGGGTGGCCTCGTGGAACACGGCCAACGACAGCAGCAGCGCCCGCTCCCGCCCGCTGCGCGCCGCCGCGAGGGCGACGGCGCTACGGGCGTGCCGGTCCTGGGCACTGTCCGCCAGCGCGGACCGCAGCCAGTCGGGGAAACCCCGGTCCGCCGTCGACCTGCGCCACTGCTCCC
>NZ_JBTYMC010000437.1:0-4335 GCF_054880855.1 Streptomyces sp. S6
CGCATCACCCGGAGTCAGGATGTCGTGGTCCGCGAAGTGCAACTGGAACGAGGAGACACCGGGCAGCGTCCCCGCAGGAGCGCGGATCTCGGCCGGGAAGTTCGGCAGCGTCGACAGATCGTTCCCGAACGCCGCCGTCTCCGAGGTGAACCTGTCACCCGTGAGCTGCATACCGTCACCTGAGTCACCCGCGAACCGAATGACCACCCGGTCGACGGGCTTCACCGCCTTCGCCGTGGAATGAACCGGCACTGCGGAACTCCTCACATGTTCGGACGCTGGAAGGACTGGAAAGGCGGGCCGGCCGTCAGGCGGGGGATGACTGACGGCCGGCCCTGTCACGGGGGTGTTCCACAGTCTGCCGAGAGCAATCTGCAAGACCTCTGGACATCTCCTGGAGAACAACAGCCACGCTCAACTCCACGCGATCAGGCGGCTGGGCCGCTCCAGTACCGCCGCGACATCCGCGAGCACCTTGGAGCCCAGTTCCCCGTCGACCAGCCGGTGATCGAAGGAGAGCGCCAGAGTGACGACTTGACGGGGCGTCACCTTGCCCTTGTGGACCCACGGCCGGGATCCGATCGCACCGACGGCGAGGATCGCCGCCTCCCCCGGGGCGAGGATCGGAGTGCCGCTGTCGATCCCGAAGACACCGATGTTGGTGACGGTGACGGTGCCGCCGCTCAGCGCGGCCGGGCCGGTCTGCCCCGCCCTGGCCGTGTCGACCAGCTCGTCCAGCGCCCCCGCGAGGTCGGCCAGCGACAGCCTGTGGGCGTCCTTGATGTTGGGGACGATCAGCCCACGAGGGGTGGCCGCGGCGATGCCCAGGTTGACGTAGTTCCGGTGGACGATCTCCTGCGCTTCGTCGTCCCAGGAGGAGTTGATCTCCGGGTTGCGCCCGATCGCGACGAGGAGGGCTCTGGCAACCAACAGGAGCGGGCCGACCCTCCGGTCCGCGAACCGCGGTTCCCGTTTGAGTTCGCGCACCAGCTTCACGGTCCGGGTCACGTCGACGGTGACGAACTCGGTCACGTGCGGCGCGCTGAACGCGGAGGAGGTGACGGCCGCGGCGGTGGCCCGACGCACTCCGCGCACCGGCACCCTCGTCTCCCTGGGCCCAGGGTCCGGGACGGACACGGGTACCGGCACCGGCGGCGCGGCGGCCGAACCCGCCCCGGTCTCCACCGCTCCCGCAGCGGCATGCACATCCGCCCGCGTGATGACGCCCCCCGGCCCCGAGGCCAGGACCCGCGCAAGGTCGACCCCGAGATCCTTGGCGAGCTTACGCACCGGCGGCTTCGCCAGAACCTGCACGGGACCGGCAGAACCGGCAGGACCGGCGGGACCGGCGCCGCGGCCGGCCGGCGGATCCCCCGTACGGCGCCTGCGCCTGACCGCCTCGGGAGCGACGCCGTACCCGACGAGCACCGGCTGCCGCCCCGCCCCCGCACCCGGCACCGGCACCGGCACCGGCACCGGCGAAGGTCCCGGCACCGCCCCCGCAGGCGCGACGGTGATGACGACGGCACCGACAGCCACCCTCTCCCCCGGCACGCACCGCAGCTCCCGCACCACCCCGTCGAACGGGATCGGCAGCTCCACCACGGCCTTGGCCGTCTCTATCTCACAGATGATCTGCCCGTCGACGACGGTGTCGCCGGGCTCCACGTACCAGGTCAGAACCTCCGCTTCAGTGAGCCCCTCGCCCACATCGGGCATCCGGAACTCCAGCAGCCGCTCGACAGTGTCCGTCATGGGATGGTCCTTCAGTACGCCAGCGCGTGGTCGACGGTGGCGAGCACGCGGTCGAGGTCGGGCAGGTAGTGCTCTTCGAGGCGTGCCGCCGGATAGGGGGCGTGGTGTCCCCCGACCCGCAGGACCGGGGCCTCCAGCACGTAGAAGCACCGGGTGGTGATGCGGGCGGCGATCTCCGCGCCGGCCCCGAAGAAGACGGGTGCCTCGTGCACGACGACCAGGCGGTGTGTCTTCTCCACGGACGCCTGCACGGTGTCGAAGTCGACCGGGGACACCGACCGCAGGTCGACGACCTCCAGGGAACGGCCCTCCTCGGCCGCCGCGTCGGCAACCTCCTGGCACAGTTTCACCATGGGCCCGTAGGCGACGAGGGTCAGGTCGGTGCCGGGGCGGACGACCCGCGCCCGGTGCAGGGGCCCGGGTACGGTGTCCGGGTCCACCCCGCCGGTGTCCCAGTATCGGCGCTTGGGCTCGAAGAAGATCACCGGATCGTCGCTGCGGATGGCCTGCTGGAGCATCCAGTAGGCGTCCGAGGGCGTCGAGGGCGAGACGACCTTCAGTCCCGCCACATGCGCGAAGAGGGCCTCCGGAGAGTCGCTGTGGTGTTCCACGGCGCCGATGCCGCCGCCGTAGGGGATCCGGACGACGACGGGCATCCTGATCGTGCCGTGCGAGCGGGCGTGGATCTTGGCCAGCTGGGTGACGATCTGGTCGTAGGCGGGGAAGACGAATCCGTCGAACTGGATCTCCACCACGGGCCGGTAGCCGCCGAGGGCCAGTCCGATGGCCGTGCCGAGGATGCCCGACTCGGCGAGCGGCGAGTCCATCACGCGGTCCTCGCCGAAGTCCTTCTGGAGGCCGTCTGTCACCCGGAACACCCCTCCGAGCCTGCCGACGTCCTCCCCCATCACGAGGACGCCGGGGTCGTCCTCCAGCGCTTTGCGCAAGGACCGGTTGAGCGCCTTGGCCAGTGTCATCGTGTCCGCGGGCATGGTCACTCACTCTCCGAGGCGGCGACGGGATCGGCGTAGGAGTCGGCGTAGCCGTCGGCACGGGCGTCGGCGAAGGACCGGTGGTACTCCTCGAACTGCCGCCGCTCCTCCTCCACGACCGCGTGCCCTTCGGCGTACACGTGGTCGAAGACGGCCAGCCGGTGCGGGGCGGGCATGGTCCGCACCTCGCGGCGGACGCGGAGCGCGAGCTCGCGGGCCTGCTCCTCGACCTCCTCGAAGAACTCCGGCCCCGCGTGCCCGGCCTCGGTCAGGTGGACACGCAGCCGGGCAATGGGATCCCTGGCCCGCCAGTGCTCCAGTTCCGTCCGGGTGCGGTAGCGGGTCGGGTCGTCCGAGGTGGTGTGCGCGCCCATGCGGTAGGTGAACGCCTCCACGAGGAAGGGCCCGTTGCCGCCCCGGATGTGGTCCAGGGCGAACCGGGTCACGGCGTGCACCGCGAGGACGTCGTTGCCGTCCACGCGTACGCCGGGGAAGCCGTAGCCGTGTGCTCTGCGGTACAGCGGGCCGCGCAGCTGCCGGGTGACGGGCTCGGAGATGGCCCACTGGTTGTTCTGGCAGAAGAACAGCACGGGCGCGTCGTGGACGGCGGCGAAGGTGAACGCCTCGGCGACGTCACCCTCGCTGCTGGCGCCGTCGCCGAAGTAGGCGACGGCCGCGGAGTCGCTGCCCTTCTTGGCCAGGCCCATGGCGTACCCGGTCGCGTGCAGCGTGTGGGCGCCGACGACCAGGGTGTACAGGTGGAAGTTGGACCTGCGCGGGTCCCATCCGCCGTTGGTGACCCCGCGGAAGAGCTTGACGACGTCGACGGGGTCGACGCCCCGGCACCAGGCGACGCCGTGCTCGCGGTAGCTGGGGAAGACGTAGTCGTCGGGGCGCAGGGCGTGGGCCGAGCCGACCTGGGCCGCCTCCTGGCCGGCCAGCGGTGGCCACAGGCCCAGCTCGCCCTGTCGTTGCAGGGCGGTGGCCTCTGTGTCGAAGCCGCGGGTCAGCACCATGTCCCGGTAGAGGACGCGCAGCAGTTCGGGGTCATAGCCGGGGGTGTCCTCGGGAGGCGCCAGCAAGGTGCCTTCCGACGTCAGCAGTTGCAGTGTCTCCGGTTCGCCGGGCCGGGTCGTGCAGGCGTGCAGGGCGTCCGTGAAGCGGCTCGTGGCAGCGGTCATGTCGCTCTCCGTCCGAATCGGCCGGCCGGGACCGCCGAGCGGGCCGGGCGCCCGGTGATGTCGAGGGTGTGATCCGGTGTCCAGCGGCCCCGCCAGCCCGAGTACTCCACGTCCTCGGGCCACCAGGACGGACCGCTGGCGACGATGACGCCGGCCTGTCCCGGCGGCAGGGTCTCGCCGCCGGGTCCGGTGACGCGCAGCCGGACGGGCGGTACCGGACTGCCGGCGTCGGGCTCGTGGGGCCGTCCGCCGTCCCGGGCGAGCAGTTCGTGGGCGGTCCACGGCATGAGGCCGTCGGTCGGGGCGAACTCGGACCACAGGCGGGTCGCCGGGCGGGCCGCGAAGTGGCGGACGACGAGTTCACGTGTGCCGGGCTCGCCGATCAGCACGACGGTGCCGGGATCCGC
>NZ_JBTYMC010000438.1:0-4327 GCF_054880855.1 Streptomyces sp. S6
CCGTGCACCACGTCTCCCCGCAGCGCGACCTCGGGCTCCCCGGCGGCGAGCGCCGCGTCCAGCCCCGCGGAGGTGAGCGGCCCGTCCGAGTCCACCAGCACGATCCGGCCCGGCTCCTCGGCCTGCGCCGAACGCACCAACCCGACCAGCGCGGCCTGCGCCACACCCGTCGCGGTCACCGGCGTACCCGGCACCGGCGCGGCACCCCGGGTACCGATCACCAGCACCCCCGGCCGCTCCTCGGCCAGCCACGCGTGCAGCAGCTCAAGCCCCCACACGGCAGCCCGCTCGGCGGCCTCCGCCTCCGCGCCCTCGACCGCCTCCACCGGGCAGAGCGCCAGCACCGCAGCCGGTGAACTCCCAGCCTCGCTGGACATCCCCTCAAGGGCCGCGTCACCGAGCACGGTGTAACGACCGGGAACTGCGTCGGCCACGGGAAGCACCGGCCACACGACGCTCAGCAGCGCATCCGCCGTACCGCCCGGCGCGGCCAACTGCCCGGCGGTGACCGGACGGAAGGCCAGCTCGCCGACGCTGACGACCGGAGCGCCCAGGGCGTCGGTGGCGTGCAGGGTCAGACCGTCGGACCCGGCGCGCGCGAGCCGCACCCGCAGACTGCTCGCGCCGGTCGCGTGCAGGGCCACGTCGTTCCAGGAGAACGGCAGCCCGCCCGTGCCGTCGCCGCCCGGCAGGAGCGAGGAGGCGTGCAGGGCCGCGTCCAGCAGCGCCGGATGCAGCAGGAAGGCGGGGTCGGCACCGTCCAGGTCCACCTCGGCGAACACCTCGTCACCACGCCGCCAGGCCGACCGCAGCCCCTGGAACAGCGGCCCGTACCGGAAGCCCGCCTCGCCCATCCGCTCGTAGGCGCCGTCGAGTTCGACGGGCTCGGCACCGGCAGGCGGCCACACCCCGAGGTCGAACTCCGCGGCCTGCGCAGCGCTGAGCACGCCACTGCCGTGCCGGGTCCACGCCTCGCCGTCCGCGCCGTCGGGACGGGAGTGGAAGCGCACAGCCCGACGCCCCTCCTCGTCCGGCTCGTCCACCGTCACCTGAAGATGCGCGCCACCGGAGGCGGGCAGGACCAGCGGGGCTTCCAGGACGAGTTCGTCGAGACAGGCGGCCCCCATCCGGTCGCCCGCCCAGAGCGCCAGCTCCACGAACGCCGTACCCGGCAACAGCACCGTGTCGAAGACCGCGTGATCGGCGGTCCAGGGCTGCCCGGCGAGGGACAACCGCCCCGTGAACACGGCCCGTTCACTCTCCGCCAACTCCACGACGGCCCCGAGCAGCGGATGCCCGGCCCGACCGAGCCCCGCCGCACCGGCGTCCCCGGCCCGCGCGACCGGCAGCTCCGTCCAGAACCGCTGGCGCTGGAAGGCGTACGTGGGGAGGTCGACTATCCGAGCGCCAGTGCCCTCGTACCAGCGGGTCCAGTCGACGGGGGCGCCGTTGGCGTAGGCCTCGCCGAGGGAGAGGAGGAGGCGTTCCGGGCCGCCTTCGTCCCGGCGGAGGGTGCCGGTGGCGGTGACGTCGCGGCCCATGCCGTCCGCCGTGTCCTGGACGGCGCTGGTCAGGACCGGGTGCGGGGTGACCTCGACGAAGAGGGTGTGGCCCTGGTCGAGGAGGGCTCGGGTGGCCGCCTCGAACTCCACCGGCTGGCGCAGGTTGCGGAACCAGTAGTCGGCGTCCAGTTCGGATGTGTCCAGGCGGCCGGCGGTCACGCAGGAGTAGAACGCGACACGGGACGCCACAGGGGACACGTCCTTCAACAGGCCCGCCAACTCTTCACGCACCGCGTCGACATGGGAGGAGTGCGAGGCGTAGTCCACGGCGATCCGCCGCGCCCTCACCCCCTCCGACTCCGCCCACGCCAACAACTCGCCCAGCGCCCCGGGTTCACCCGCGACCACCACCGACGCGGGCCCGTTCACCGCAGCGAGATCGATACGGCCGTCCCAGCGCTCCAACTCTTCACGCACCCGGGAAGCCGGCAACTGCACCGACACCATCCCACCCTTGCCGGACAGCGCGAGAATCGCCCGCGACCGCAACGCCACCACCCGGGCACCGTCCTCCAACGACAACGCCCCGGCCACGACAGCCGCCGCGATCTCCCCCTGCGAATGCCCCACCACCGCAGCGGGCTCAACCCCGTAAGACCGCCACACCTCGGCGAGGGACACCATCACCGCCCACAACACCGGCTGCACGACATCAACCCGCTCAAGGTCACCTTGCAGCGCCTCTTTGAGCGACCAGTCGACGAACCCCGACAACGCCTCCCCACACTCCGCCATCCGCCCCGCGAACACCGGCGAGGAATCCAACAGCTCCAACGCCATCCCGGACCACTGCGACCCCTGACCCGGGAACACGAACACCACACCCCCCGCCCCCACCCGCCCCTGCACCACACCCGCGCTGGCGGATCCCTCCGCCACCCCGCGAACCCCCTGGACCAGCGCGTCCCGATCTCGGCCGACCACCACAGCCCGGCACTCCAGCCCGGCCCGCGACACGACGGACGCGTACCCGATGTCCTGGGCCCGCGTGCCGGGGTGTTCGGCGAGGTGCTGGGCGAGACGGGCGGCCTGCGCCGACAGCGCGGCCGTGCTGCGGGCGGACAGCAGCAAGGGAACGGGACCCGCGAAGTCGTCCGGCGAGGCCGGCGGCGGGTCGTCGCCCTGCTCCAGGACGAGGTGGGCGTTGGTGCCGCTGATCCCGAAGGAGGAGACACCGATCCGGCGCGGACGGTCGACCGCGGGCCACTCCCGAGCCTCCGTCAGCAACTCCACGGCACCGGCCGACCAGTCGACCTGGCTGCTCGGCTCGTCCACGTGGAGGGTCTTCGGCAGCACACCCGCCCGCAGCGACAGCACCGCCTTGATCACGGACCCGACCCCGGCGGCGGCGATGGTGTGCCCGATGTTGGACTTCAACGACCCGAGGTACAGCGGGTGTTCACGGTCCTGCCCGTACGCCGCCAGCACCGCCTGCGCCTCGATCGGGTCACCGAGCCTCGTCCCGGTGCCGTGCGCCTCGACGGCGTCGACCTCGTCGGGCGTGAGCCCCGCGCCCGCGAGGCAGTCGCGGATGACGCGCTGTTGGGAGGGCCCGTTGGGGGCGGTGAGGCCGTTGGAGGCGCCGTCCTGGTTGACGGCCGAGCCACGGACGACGGCCAGCACCGGGTGCCCGAGGCGGCGGGCGTCGGAGAGCCGCTCGACGACGAGGACGCCGACGCCCTCGCCCCAGCCGGTGCCGTCCGCGCAGTCCGCGAAGGACTTGCAGCGGCCGTCGGAGGCGAGGCCGCCCTGCCGGGAGAACTCGGGGAAGATGCTGGGCGTCGCCATCACCGTCACCCCGCCGCTGAGCGCCATGTCGCACTCGCCCGCGCGCAGCGCCTGCACGGCGAGGTGCAGGGAGACCAGCGAGGACGAGCACGCGGTGTCGACGGTCAGCGCCGGCCCCTCCAGACCGAGCGTGTAGGCGACCCGGCCGGACATCACGCTGCTGGTCATGCCGGTCAGCGACGGGGCGTCCTCGGAGTCCTGGAGCGTCGTCAGGAGGCTGACGAAATCCTCGGAGCCGCCGCCGAAGTAGACGCCGGTGCGGGAGCCGCGCAGCGCGGCCGGGCTCAGACCAGCGCGCTCCACCGCCTCCCAGGAGACCTCCAGGAGCAGCCGCTGCTGCGGGTCCATGGAGAGGGCCTCGCGCGGCGAGATGCCGAAGAACTCGGCGTCGAAGCCCGCCGGGTCGTCGATGAACCCGCCCTGGAGCGTCTCCGACGAGCCCTCGGTCTCCTGGTACAGGTCGTCCACGGGCCAGCCCCGGTCGCGGGGGAAGTCCCCGATGCCGTCGCGGCCCTCGTCGACGAGCCGCCACAGCGCCTCCGGGCTGTCGACGCCGCCGGGGTAGCGGCAGGCCATGCCGACGATCGCGATCGGCTCGCGGCTGCGGTTCTCGCTCTCCGTGAGCCGCTCGCGCAGGTCGCGGGCGTCGGCGACGGCCCGCTTGAGGTAGTCGCGCAGGCGGCTCTCGGCGCTGCCGGACTCCTCGGCGGCGGGGGTGCTGGGCATGCGGGTGTCACATCCTCGGGGAGCGGGGCGGGGAGAGGGGAAGTCGAGCGGTGGGCTCAGCGGTAGCCCTCGTCGATCATGGCGAACAGGTCGTCGTCGGTGACCGCCGTGAGGTTCTGCTCGGCGGGCGCGCGCAGGCCCTCCCACAGCCGGGTCAGCCGGTCCTGGAGCAGGCCGTGGTCCGGGTCGTCGTCCGGGACCTCGGCGAGCGCCGAGGCCAGCGCCGCCAGGGCGGCGAGCGCCTGGCGGCC
>NZ_JBTYMC010000439.1:0-4318 GCF_054880855.1 Streptomyces sp. S6
GACCTCACCGCCGTCGTCACCGTCGCCGACGACGGCGGCTCCAGCGGCCGGCTGCGGGACGAGCTGGGGGTGCTGCCCCCCGGCGACCTGCGCAAGGCGCTCGCCGCGCTGTGCGGGGACGACGACTGGGGGCAGACCTGGGCCAGGGTCGTCCAGCACCGCTTCCAGTCGCAGGGCGAGATCAACGGCCACGCGGTCGGGAACCTGCTGATCGTCGCCCTGTGGGAGCAGCTCGGGGACCACGTCCAGGCGCTCGACCTGGTCGGCAAGCTCCTCGGGGCGCACGGCAGGGTGCTGCCGATGTCGGCGGTCCCGTTGGAGCTCCAGGCGCTCGTCAAGGGCCACGACCCCGACCGGCCGGACGACGTGGACACCGTGCGCGGACAGGCCACGGTGGCGCTGACGCCGGGAGAGGTGCAGTCCGTGCACCTCGTGCCGCACGACCCGCCCGCCGTGCCGGAGGCCGTGGCGGCCGTACGGGACGCCGACTGGGTGGTTCTCGGACCCGGGTCCTGGTTCTCCTCCGTCATGCCCCACCTGTTGGTCCCGGAGCTGCTGGACGCGCTGACGCAGACCAAAGCGCGCCGGGTGCTCTCGCTGAATCTCGCTCCGCAACCGGGCGAAACAGACGGGTTCTCCCCGCAGCGTCATTTGGAGGTTTTGGGGCGACACGCCCCTAAACTCGCCCTGGACGTGGTGCTGGCCGACGAGGCCGCCGTGCCCGACCGCGAATCCCTGACCGACGCCGCCAAACCGTTCGGTGCCGCGGTCGAGCTGGCGCCGGTGGCCCGGCCCGACGGGACTCCGCGGCACGACCCGGAGCTGCTGGCCGCCGCGTACGACCGTATTTTTCGGATGCATGGAAGGATCGGCCCATGGCGATGACGGCAGCGGTGAAGGACGAGATCTCCCGGCTCCCCGTCACCCGGACCTGCTGCAGAAAAGCGGAGGTCTCGGCCATCCTGCGGTTCGCCGGCGGCCTGCACCTGGTGAGCGGGCCGGCGAGGCGCTGCGGGCCGTCGAGGAAGGGCATGCGCGGGGCAAGGTCGTCATCGAGATCGGGGACGCGCGATGAGCCATGTCCTGGACAACCCGGCGCTGCACTCCCTCACCGGACCGCACGCCCGGTTCGCCGAGCGGCGGGGGGCCGCGCTGCGCTATCCCGTCGACGTGTCGCCGTGGCTCGCCCTGCCCGACGACCCCGGCCCCGCCGACTGGGCCGACCTCGCCGCGCTCACGGGGGCCGGTGAGGAGGTGATGCTGTCCGGGTACGTGGGGGCCGTTCCCGCCGGCTGGGAGATCACCTTCCACGTCGAGGGCGTCCAACTCGTCGACGACGGGCTGGCCGCCGCGCCCGACACCGAGGCCGTGCGGCTCGGCGCCGCCGACGTGCCCGAGATGCTCGACCTGGTGGCCCGCACGCGGCCCGGCCCCTTCCTGCCCCGGACCGTCGAGATGGGCACCTATCTCGGCATCCGCCGCGAAGGGGCGCTCGTCGCCATGGCGGGGGAGCGGCTCCACCCACCGGGCCACACCGAGATCAGCGCCGTCTGCACCGACCCCGCCTTCCGCGGCCAGGGCCTCGGCACCCGCCTGATCCTCGCCGTCGCCCACGGCATCAGACAACGCGGCGAGGTGCCGTTCCTGCACACCGGGGCGTCCAACACGAACGCCATCCGGCTGTACGAGTCGCTGGGCTTCCGCCTGAGCCGACGAACGGCGTTCCTGGCGGCGCGGGTGCCGGAGGTGGTGGGGGTGGGGTAGGCGGGGGAGCGCAGGGCGGGCTCGGGCACGGGGGGCGGGCGTCGTAGTCACCGGGGTGTCCGGCCCCGGGACACTGTTCCCATGACCTACGACGACCTCCTCCACCGAGCCGCCGCCCTCCCCCGCCCCGGACACCGCGCGATCCTCGGCATCGCCGGGAGCCCCGGGGCGGGGAAGACGACTCTCGCCGAGCGACTGGTGCGGGACCTCGGGGAGTTCGCCGCGCACGTCCCGATGGACGGCTTCCACCTGGCCGACGCCGAGTTGGACCGGCTCGGGCGGCGGGACCGCAAGGGGGCGCCGGACACGTTCGACGCGGCCGGATACGCGGCGCTGCTGCGGAGGCTGCGGGAGGAGACCGGCGAGGTGGTGTACGCGCCGGGGTTCGAGCGGGTGCTGGAGCAGCCGATCGCCGGGGTCGTTCCGGTACCGCCGACGGCCCAGTTGGTCGTCACGGAGGGCAACTACCTTCTGCTGGGCACCGGTTCGTGGGCGCGGGTGCGGGACGAACTGGACGAGGTGTGGTTCTGCGCGCCGGACGAGACGGAGCGGGTGCGCCGACTCGTCGCCCGGCACGAGGAGTTCGGGAAGACGCACGAGGCCGCCGTCGCCTGGGTGTCGGGGACCGATCAGCGCAACGCCGGCCTCGTGGCGGGGACGCGGGAGCGGGCGGACCTGGTGCTGACAGACCGTCAACTCCCGTCGCCTTGAAGGTTATTCGGCGTCCAGTGTGCGGACCAGGTCGCGCAGGACCGGGCCGTACTCGGGGTGCGCGAGGGCGTGGGCCATCTGGGCGACCAGGTAGTCCGCCGGGTTGCCGGTGTCGTACCACTCGCCCTGGATGACCTGCCCGTACACCGCGCGGGTCGCGGCGTACGCGTTGATCGCGTCCGTCAAGTAGATCTCGCCGGTGCGGTGTTCGTGCCAGCGGCGGGTCTGCTCGCGGAGTTCGTCGACGATGCCGGGGGTGATGACGTAGCCGCCGATCGCCGCGTACGAGGAGGGCGCCTCGGCCGGCTTCGGCTTCTCCACCAGGCCGGTGATGCGGAGCTGTCCGTCGCCGAGGTCCTCCTTCACGAGGGGGACGCCGTAGCGCTGCGAGTCTTTCGGGTCCATCGGGAGCAGGGCGAGGACCGGGCAGCCCGTCGCCTCGTACGCGCGGATCAGCTGCTGGGCGCGGGGGATCTCCGCCACGAACACGTCGTCCGGCCACAGGACGAGGACCGGTTCGTCGCCGAAGGAGCGGGCCGCGTTCAGGACGGGGGTGCCGTTGCCGTAGGGGCCGCGCTGGTCGAGGTAGGTGATGTGGCCCCGGCGGGCCAGCTCGGCGACCTCCTCCACGGCGTCCGCGTACGCCGTCTTGCCGTCGGCCCGCAACTGGTCCACCAGCGCCGGGTTCGGCCGGAAGTGGTCCTGGATCAGGGACTTGCCGCCCGAGACGACGATGGTGATGTCCGTGATGCCGGAGTCCACCAGCTCACGCACCGTGTGCTCGACGACCGGCTTGTCGCCGACCGGCAGCATCTCCTTCGGGATCGCCTTCGTGAGGGGCAACAGGCGCGAACCGAGCCCGGCGGCGGGGATGACGGCCCTGCGGATCGTGGGGGAGGACATCTGCTCTCTCTCAGGTGGACGGCACACCGTGCGGCGCGCGGTGCAGGGCGACGTTATCGACGCGACCGCACCGCCCGCACCTCGCCCACCGCGTCTCAGACAGCCGGGGGCCGCCCCGACCAGGCGTCACGCAGCAGCCGGGTCAGGCCGTCCGGCGTCACCTCGCGGGGGTTCGCGTAGGGAGCGGCCAGGGCGAGCCGGACGATCCGGTCGATGTCGTCCTGCGCCATGCCCAGTTCCCGCAGCGAACGCGGAGCGCCGAGCGACCCGGCGAGGTCCCACAGCCGCGTCGCCGGGTCGGCGGACGTGCCGAGGGCCCGGCCCAGCGCGGCCACCGCCTCCGGTGCCGCCGGCTGGTTGTAGGCCAGGGCGTGCGGGAGGACGACGGTGTGGGTGGGGGCGTGCGGCAGGCCGAGCGTGCCGCCGAGGGTGTGGCAGAGCTTGTGGTGCAGGGACATCGTCGTCGCCCCGAGACACGCCCCGCACAGCCAGGCCCCGTACTGGGCGCGGGCACGGGCGTCCAGGTCGGCGCCGTCGGCGGCCACGTCCGGCAGCGCGGCGGCCAGCGCCCGGACACCCTCCTGCGCCATCAGGCCGATCACCGGGGAGGCGTCCGGCGCGTACAGGGCCTCGACGGCGTGCGCGATCGCGTTCATGCCGCTGGTCACGGAGACGTCCGTGGGGAGCGGCACGGTGAGGACGGGGTCGTACAGCACCGACACCGGCAGGACGCGGGGGTCCCTGCCGGTGCGCTTCACGCCGTCCTCCGTCAGGCCCCACACCGGGGTCATCTCCGAGCCCGCGTACGTCGTCGGCACGGCGACCACCGGCAGGCCGTGCCGCAGCGCGACGGCCTTCCCGAGGCCGATCGCCGAACCGCCGCCGACGGCGACACAGCCGTCCGCACCCACCTCCTCGGCGCGCTTCCGCGCCGCGTCGG
>NZ_JBTYMC010000440.1:0-4270 GCF_054880855.1 Streptomyces sp. S6
GCGGCGGCCGTCGCCGGGGCGCTGGTCAGCGGGAGGACGCCTGTGGGGGCGGCGGCCGGGACGTACCCGTTCGTCGAGGGCACGGCGCGCACCGGGCAGGCGCTCGGGTCGTGGCTGATCGGGTTCGTGTTCCTGATGTTCGTCACCTGGGGCAGGCGCGCGTACAAGGACCCGCGTGCCCGGCGCACGATCGGCATCCTGTGGGACGTCGGCACGTTCTGGCCGCGCGCCGCACACCCCTTCGCGCCCCCCTGCTACGCCGAGCGGGCCGTCCCGGACCTCACCTGGCGGATGACGGCCTGGACCCGCGAGACCGGCGGCCGGCTCGTCATCTCCGGCCACTCGCAGGGCAGCGTCCTCGCCGCCGCCGCGGCCTGGCAGCTGGCGCCCGCCGACCGGGGCCGGGTCGCCCTGCTGACCTACGGCTCGCCCATCGAGCGTCTCTACGGCCGCTGGTTCCCCGCCCACTTCGGCCCGGACTCCCTCAAGGCGCTCCACGCGGACGTCGACTGCTGGCGCAACCTCTACCGCACCACCGACCCCATAGGAGGCCCGGTCCGCCTCCCGGACGTCGACTGCGCCCCCTTCGCCGACCCCCTGGAGTACGGCCGCACCACCCTGCACCCCCTCCCCGCCCCCCTCCTCGGCCACTCCGACTACCAGGCCGACCCGCACTTCGCCCGCGAACGCGGACGCCTCCTGAAGAGGCTCGGCGTCGCGCCCCTGAGGGAGAGTCCCTAGCCGCAGACGACGTCCCGCGCGGGCCGTTCGCCGGTCAGCAGGAAGCGGGTGACGAGCCGGTCGCCGCAGGCGTTGCCGTTGGCGAGGTAGACGCCGTGGCCGCCGCGTTCGACGGTGACCATGCGGGCCCGGTCGCCGAGGGCGGCGCGCAGCTTGAGGGCGCCCGCGTACGGGGTGGCCGGGTCGCGGCGGTTCTGGATCATCAGCACGTTCGACGGGCCGTCGTCCGTGATCCGGACCGGCTTGTCGGCGGGTGCGTCCTTCCAGAACGAGCACGGTGTGATGTTCGCCGTCATCCCGGCCGTCAGCGGGAACGCGGCACGGTTCGCGGCGACGGCCCGCTCGTACGCGGGGACCGAGCGGGGCCAGCGGACGTCGTTGCAGATGACCGCCATCGTGATCGCCGCGTCCTCGTCGGGCATCGGGCCCGCGACGTCCGGGGTGAGCACGGGAGTGGCCGCCGGGTCCATCACCTGCCGCATGAGCGCGGCGAGTCGGGGAAACGCGGTGTCGTCGTACAGGACGGTCTGCATCGCCTGCCGCAGCCGGTTCCCGGTGAGCGGCACCCCCGGCGTGGTCGTCCCGCGCGGACTGCGGTCCAGCTCGGCGGCCATCGACAGGAACAACTCCCGGACGTCCGACGGGTGTTCGGCCACCCGCAGCTCTCCCCGGGCCGGGTCGGCGGCCCACGCCGCGAAGTCCGGGAAGCGGTCCTCGGCACCGCGCGCCATGTTCGCGAGCCAACCCCGGCCCACCCGGGTGGGGTCGGGGTCGTCGTTGCTGTCCAGCACCCAACGGTCCGTGCGCTGCGGGTACTCCTGCGCGTACACGGCCCCCACGTACGTCCCGTACGACACCCCGTACGCCGACAGCTTCTCCTCGCCGAGCGCCTCCCGGAGCCGGTCGATGTCCCGGGCCTCGTTCCGCGTGCTGAGGCTGCGCAGCAGCGGCCCGCCGTGCTCGGCACAGGAGTTCGCGGTACGCCGGGCCCGCGCCACGTTCTCCGCGATGGACCCGTCCGCCGCCGGCCACGACCTCAGCGTCACCAGATGCCGGTCCTCGGCCGGGAGTTCACAGCTCGCCCGCGAACTGCCGCCCGTCCCGCGCGGATCGAAGCTGACGAGGTCGTAGGCGTCCCCCAACTGCTCGCGCAGCGCCGCCCCTTGGTGAGTGAGCCGCCGGACACCGGAACCCCCCGGACCGCCGGTGATCACCAGCAGGGTGCCGCGCCGCGCCTCGGGTCGGGTGCTCGCCAACCGGGAGACGGCGAGGGTGACGTGAGGTCCGTCAGGGTCGTCGTAGGAGAGGGGGACGGAGAGGTCGGCGCACTCCTGACCGGTGAGGTTGCACGGGCGCCAGCTGAGGCCGGGGGCTGTGGGACCGGCCGCCGAGGAGGGGACGGCGGAGAGGGTCAGAGCCGTCGCGGTGGCGGCGAGGGTGAGGGCGAGAACGCGTGAAGTCGTCATACCGATCATGCTGTCCGGACGCCGCACGGGTCACCATCCGGCGGACAGCATGATCGGGGTGGGGTTGTCCCCCCTACGAAATCTCCGGTGAACTCCCTTTGCCGTCAGCGCAGTTCGGGCAGATCCACCGCGTACAGCAGCGTCAGCTCGTCCGTGCTCGGCTCCACGACCTGCGCCACCCGGCTCGCGTGCCGCTCCACCATCGCCTCGAACGTCTGCCGCGCGGTACGGCCGTTGCCGAACGCGGGACCCTTCGGGATCTCCGCGAAGTACTGCAACAGCGCCTCCGGGGCGCCGCCCGCGAGCCGGTACTCGTGGTCGTCCGCCTGCTGCTGGACGATCCTCAGCAGCTCCTCGGGGCCGTAGTCACCGAAGGTGATGGTCCGTGAGAAACGGGACGCCACACCGGGGTTGACGGCGAGGAAGCGCTCCATCTCGGCGGTGTAGCCGGCGACGATCACCACGACCGCGTCGCGGTGGTCCTCCATCAGCTTCACCAGCGTGTCGATGGCCTCCTTGCCGAAGTCCCGGCCCGCGTCCTCCGGCGACAGCGCGTACGCCTCGTCGATGAACAGGACACCGCCACGCGCCCGTTCGAACGCCTCCTGCGTGCGGATCGCCGTCGACCCGATGTGCTCGCCGACCAGGTCGACCCGGGACACCTCGACCAGGTGGCCCTTCTCCAGGACGTCCAGCGCGGCGAGGATCTCGCCGTACAGGCGTGCCACCGTCGTCTTGCCGGTGCCGGGGGAGCCCGTGAACACCAAGTGGCGTTTCACGGAGGCCGCCTTGAGGCCGGCGCGCTGCCGGCGCCGGCCGACCTCGATCATGTCGATCAGCGCCCGCACCTCGCGCTTGACGCTGTCCAGGCCCACCAGCGCGTCGAGTTCGGACAGGACGTCCTTGGGGGCCTTGATCTCCATCGTCTGTTCCGACACCGACACCGACGCCGAGACGGCCACCGGCGGCTCCGGTACGGCGACCGGCCGCTGGTCCGGGATCGCGCCCAGCAGCCCGGGGGTGTGGGTGACGGCCTGCACGGCCGTCTCACGCGGCGTGAAAGAAGGGGCCGCCGGGGCGCGGACGCCGCCGCTCTCGTCGCTCGTGCAGTCCTCGACCAGCGGTCCCGAACCCGGCGCGGAGTCCGGCGCCTCCGCGAACTCGTAGCCGCCGCGCGCGCACCGCTCGGTACGGCACTTGCGCAGCGTCGTGCGGCTGCCGTCTATCACGTGGAAGCCGTAGCCGCCGCTGCCCGTGACCTTGCAGCCGTTGAAGGAGCCCCGGCCGCCCGCCGACACGTAGAACCCGGCCTCGGCGGGGGAGTCGACGGTGCACCGCTCGACCGTCGGGTCGGCGCCCTTCGTGACGATCACACCGGTCTGGACCGAGTCCACCGTGCAGTTGCTGAGGGTGCCGCCGCTGCCGTGGTCACGGAACCAGGCGCCCGTCGCCGCCTCGCGGATCCGGCAGTCGTCGAGCTGCGCCGTCGCGCCGTCGCTCACGGACACCGCCGTGTTGCGGACCTGCGTGAGGTCGCTGTCGACGACGTCCGCGCGCGAACCCCGGTCCAGGACGAACAGGGCGTCCGGCACGTCGTGCACCCGGCAGGAGTCCAGGACGGCCGTCGCGCCGTCGCTCACCCACACCGCCGGGTAGTCGCCGGTGCTGTCGAAGATCTCGCACTGGTTGGCGTCCACCCGGGTGCCCGGGTCCCACACCGACAGGCCGTTGCGCCCGAACTGCCGCACCGAGGTGCGGGTCAGCGTCAGGACGCTGCGCGAGCGCAGGTCCACGGCGTTCTCCGGGATGTCGTGGATGCGGCAGTCCGCGAGGGTGAGCACCGCGTCCGTGTCGAGGGTGACGCCGTCGGCGGTGGTGCGGTGGACGCCGCAGTCCGTGAAGTGCGCGGTGGCCCGCGCGGTGATCTGGACGCCGCTGCCGCGCACCTCGTAGATCTCGCAGCCCACCGCCTCCAGCGCCGAACCGTCGCCCGTGACGCTGACGCCCGCGCCGGAGGTGTGGTGCACGCGGGTGCGCTCCAGGCGCGGGTGCGCGCCCCCGCG
>NZ_JBTYMC010000441.1:0-4202 GCF_054880855.1 Streptomyces sp. S6
CGCGAAGCCGAAGCGCGGGCGGCGCGGAAAGGCGCTGCTCGCCGGTGCCGCCGTGGCGGTCCTCGCGGGCGGCGGATTCGCCGGACTGCGTCTCATCGACGGCACGAGCAGCGCCGCTCCGCGCACAACACCCTCAGGAACGTCCGCATTCGCCCCCTGGGCGACAAAACCGGCGCCGAACGACTCCGGGTCCGTCCCGCGCTGCGTGTACGTCTCAGGGCGCCTCCTGTGCGTTCAGCGGGGTCTCGTCTCGGCGCTCGACGAGAACGACGGCCGCGTGCTGTGGCGGCACCCCCTCGCCGCGGACGACTCACCGGGCCGCGCACCGGTCGTCGAGGGCGGCCTCGTCCAGCTCGTCGTCCGTTCGGGCACGCGCGCGCTCGCCCTGGATCCGGCGACGGGCGCGACGCGCTGGCAGCGGGACATCTCGAAGCACTCGGTCGTCCCCGCGGCCGGCACGCTGCTGCTGATCTCGTTCGACGGCAAGGTGACCGCCGTGGACGGCACGACCGGCAAGGACCTGTGGAGCAAGCGGGTTCCGAGGCAGGGCATCCCGGTGTTCACGTCCCTGCGCGGCGACCGGCTCGCGTACGCGACGAGCCTCTCGGCCGACGGCGCGCGCACGCGTGTGGCCGCGGTCGACCCGGCGACGGGCACCGTCAGCTGGGAGGCCGAGCTGGCCGGCGCACTCACCCCGGTCGGCCGCGCGGGCGAGGACCTGGTGTTCATCAAGGGCGGCGGCGACTACGGCGAGACGGACGCGGTGGTCCGGTACTCCCCGGCGACCGGGAACTCCCTCAAGGTGCCGCTGACCGTCGCCCTCTCGCAGGCGCGCGCGACGGTCGTCGGGGACAAGGTCTACCTCCTGGGCTACGACGGCGCCCTGGCCGCCGTGGACCTCGGCGCGGGGACCCAGGTGTGGTCGCTCCAGACCTCCGTGAGCCGTGGCTCCGACCTCGCGGCGGACGGCACGCGCGTGTACTTCAGCGGCGCGGACGGCCGTCTGCTGACCGTCGACGCGCGCGCGGGACGTCTCCTCGGCCAGACGACCCTGCGCATCGGCAGCCGCTCCGACGAGGTCGCCGCGTCCCTCCCGGCGCCCCAGCTGGTCGACGGCCGCGTGTACGCGGGTGCGCCGGACGGCACGGTCTTCGCGGTGACCGAGAACGACCGGTCGGGACCGTAACGGCCTCCCCGGAGGGCCATTTCGAACAAGGGCCCTCGCGGGACGGGACGTCAGCCCAGCTTGGAGACGTCCCGGACGGCGCCCTTGTCGGCGCTGGTGGCCATCGCCGCGTACGCGCGCAGGGCGGCGGAGACCTTGCGCTCGCGGTTCTTGGGGGCGTAGACGCCGTTGAGGGCGGCCTCCCGGCGGGCCAGTTCGGCGTCGTCGACCAGGAGCTCGATCGAGCGGCCCGGGATGTCGATGCGGATGCGGTCGCCGTCCTCGACGAGGGCGATGGTGCCGCCGCCGGCGGCCTCCGGGGAGGCGTGTCCGATGGAGAGGCCGGAGGTGCCGCCGGAGAAGCGGCCGTCGGTGATCAGCGCGCACGCCTTGCCGAGGCCGCGGCCCTTGAGGTACGAGGTCGGGTAGAGCATCTCCTGCATGCCGGGGCCGCCCTTGGGGCCCTCGTAGCGGATGACGACGACGTCGCCCTCCTTGATCTCCTTCAGGAGGATCTTCTGGACGGCCTCCTCCTGCGACTCGCAGACGACCGCGGGGCCCTCGAAGGTCCAGATGGACTCGTCGACGCCCGCGGTCTTCACGACGGCGCCGTCGACGGCCAGGTTGCCCTTCAGGACGGCCAGGCCGCCGTCCTTGGAGTAGGCGTGCTCGGCGGAGCGGATGCAGCCGCCCTCGGCGTCCTCGTCGAGGGTGTCCCAGCGCTCGGACTGGGAGAACGCCTCGGCGGAGCGGACGCAGCCCGGGGCGGCGTGCCACAGCTCGACGGCCTGGGGGGAGGGGGATCCGGCGCGGACGTCCCAGGTCTTCAGCCAGTCCGACAGGGAGGGGCTGTGCACGGAGTGGACGTCCTCGTTGAGCAGGCCCGCGCGGTGCAGCTCGCCCAGCAGCGCCGGGATGCCTCCCGCGCGGTGCACGTCCTCCATGTAGTAGGTGCGGTTCTTGGCGACGTTGGGGGCGACCTTGGCGAGGCAGGGAACGCGCCGGGAGACGGCGTCGATCTCCGTCAGGCCGAACGGGACCTCCGCCTCCTGGGCGGCGGCCAGCAGGTGCAGGATCGTGTTGGTCGAGCCGCCCATCGCGATGTCGAGCGCCATGGCGTTCTCGAAGGCCTCGAAGGAGGCGACGGAACGGGGCAGTACCGTCGCGTCGTCCTGCTCGTAGTAGCGGCGCGTGATGTCCATGACCGTCCGCGCGGCGTCGACGTAGAGCTGCTTGCGGGCGGTGTGGGTGGCCAGGACCGAGCCGTTGCCCGGCAGGGAGAGGCCGATCGCCTCGGTCAGGCAGTTCATCGAGTTGGCGGTGAACATGCCGGAACAGCTGCCGCAGGTGGGGCAGGCGCTCTCCTCGATGCGGGCGATGTCCTCGTCGGAGATCTTGTCGTTCACCGCGTCGGAGATCGCGTCGACCAGGTCGAGCGTGCGGACCGTGCCGTCGACGAGGGTGGCGCGGCCGGACTCCATGGGGCCGCCGGAGACGAACACCGTGGGGATGTTCAGCCGCAGGGCCGCGTTCAGCATGCCCGGGGTGATCTTGTCGCAGTTCGAGATGCACACCAGGGCGTCCGCGCAGTGCGCTTCGACCATGTACTCGACGCTGTCCGCGATGAGGTCCCGGGAGGGCAGGCTGTAGAGCATGCCGCCGTGGCCCATCGCGATGCCGTCGTCCACGGCGATCGTGTTGAACTCCCGGGGGATGCCGCCCGCCTCGACGATCGCCTCGCTGACGATCCGCCCGACCGGCTGGAGGTGCGTGTGCCCCGGCACGAACTCCGTGAAGCTGTTGGCCACCGCGATGATCGGCTTGCGCCCGATGTCCGCCCCGGGTACCCCGGACGCCCGCATGAGCGCGCGTGCGCCCGCCATGTTGCGACCGTGGGTGACTGTGCGGGACCTCAGCTCGGGCATCGTCCGCTCCTTACAGGCAGATAGGGCTGCTGCCGAGCGTACGCCGCTCATCCAGAGGGCGGGACGGGGTGTCCGGAATGCGGGACGCGCGTCTCGGGGACGGCTGCCCTAGGGAGCGGTCAGGTGGCCCTGGACGACGGGGGCGACGCGGGCGACGAGCTGTTCGACGTCCGCCGAGGCGAGCGGTTCGACCTTGATGACGTACCGGAGCAACGCGCAGCCGATGAGCTGGGCGGCGGCGAGTTCGGCGCGGAGTTCGGCGTCCGGGAGGTCGACCTGGGCGGCGACGCGGCGCAGCAACTGAGAGGCGACCAGGCGGCGGAAGACGGTGGCGGCGGTGTCGTTGGTGACCGCCGAGCGCAGGACCGCGAGCAGGGGTGCCCTGGTGACGGGGTTCTCCCAGACGCCGAAGACGAACCGCGCGAAACGCTCGCCGGTCTCCTCGATCGGTCCGTCGAGAAGAGCCTCCGGCGCGCTCAACGCGGGACCGACGGCGTCCTCGACGGCGGCCCCGAACATCTGCTCCTTGGTGCCGAAGTAGTGGTGCACCAGCGCCGAGTCCACCCCGGCGGCCTTCGCGATCCCCCGCACGGACGTCTTCTCGTACCCCCGCTCGGAGAACTCCTCCCGCGCCGCCGCGAGGATCTTCTCCCGAGTCTCCCCACTCGCAGCCTCAGCACGCCGGGGCCGACCCCGCCGACGGGGGGCTGAGGGGGCCTCAGGGGCGCTGTGGGGCGTTTTGGGGGTGGCTGGGGTGTCGGAGGGTGGAGCGGGGGCTGACGGGCCGTCTGAGGCGGCGTGAGGGGGTTCGGTGCCGCCGGGCCCGGGGGACGCGCAGGGGCGCGACGAGGCGTCCGAGGATGCCTGGAGGACTCCGGCGGGATCAGGCCGAGAGCCGGCGGACGGACCAGGGCCCGCAGCTGAGTCCGAGCGGCTGTCGCCGGGCTCGGGGGAAGCACCGGGGGCCGACGAGGCGTCCGAGGACCCCGGTTATTGTCAAAGTGTCGGGTCCGGGCATCCCCAAGCCTCCCATCCGCTGGGACGACCCCCACTTCCGCGCCGGTTACGACGGCCTCACCGCGCAGCGGCACGCGGGCATGGCGAACGACCTG
>NZ_JBTYMC010000442.1:0-4191 GCF_054880855.1 Streptomyces sp. S6
CGTAACCCAACGCGCCCTGTCCAACGCCCTCCTGCGCACCGTAACCCGCTTCTGCCACACCGCCGACGAGAAGATCACCCGCCACCACGTGCCGAAACTGCGCGGCCTCGACGTACGACAGGGCGGCGGCCGGCACGCTGTGCTGCCCGTAGCTGCGGCGCAGCAGGTCCTCCTGGCCTTCCTGGCTGGGGCTGACCAGGCTGTGGCCGCCTCCGTCGTTGTTGGTCAGGGTGCTCGTGAGGACGCCGTGCACCCGGTCGCCGTCGCGCAGGGCGCGGGCGAGTGTCTTGAGGTAGACGGCGGCGACGCCCTCGCCGCGGACGAACCCGTTGGCGGCCTTCCCGAAGGACGCGCAGTGGCCGTCCGGCGAGAGTCCGCCGAAGTGGGTGAGGCCGATGCTGACGTGCGGGTCCATCATCAGGTTCGTGCTGCCAACGACGGCCGCCTCGATGTCACCGGCGCGCAGGGCGCGGGCGGCCAGGTCGAGTCCGACGAGCGCGGAGGAGCAGCCGGTGTCGACGGCGAGGCTCGGGCCGCGCAGTTTCATGAAGTACGACAGCCGGTTGGCGAGGATGTCCCGGCCGGTGCCGACCAGGGAGTGGGAGGTGTGGAGGGCGCCGCGCGCCTTGCGGAGCAGTTCGTAGTCGTGCCAGACGGTGGCGACGTACACGCCGGTCCGTGAGCCCGCGAGGTCGCTCGCCCGCTGTCCGGCGTCCTCCAGCGCCCGCCAGCCGACCTCCAGGAGCAGCCGCTGCTGGGGGTCCATGGCGGCGGCCTCGCGCGGGGAGATCCCGAAGAACCCGGCGTCGAAGAGGTCGATGTCGTCGAGGAAGCCGCCGACCGCCGGGATGCGCAGCCGGGGGTCCAGCTGCACGGAGGCGTCCCACCGGTCGGGAGGCACCGGCCCGATCGCTTCCTGACGGTTCATCAGGAGGTGCCACAGGCTGTCGACGTCCGGCGC
This sequence comes from Streptomyces sp. S6, assembly GCF_054880855.1. NCBI lineage: Bacteria > Bacillati > Actinomycetota > Actinomycetes > Kitasatosporales > Streptomycetaceae > Streptomyces > Streptomyces sp. S6. Next base: position 962 of record NZ_JBTYMC010000442.1, read on the forward strand.
CCCGGGGAACCGGCCGGCCATGCCGACGACGGCGATGAGTTCCTCGGGATCGGGTGCGGAATGCGCGTTCATTCGCTGCCTTTTCGTCCTGAAGGGATTGACCGGGCTCGGCCTGGGACCTCACTCGTGGCGCCGACGGCATCGTGGGCGCGGACCTCGACGGCCCCTCGGAGGGAGCCGGATATCCGTGAACTCGTCTGGTTCCAGGCTAGGAAGAGCACCGGACCCGGGAGAACCCCCTGCCGCGCGGAACGGGGGGTTCTCCCGGTACCCCCTGCCCGGGGTACAGGGGGTGGGTCGGCCTGCTACTTCCCGGCCCGCAGCCGCATGCGGACCAGCCCCTTGCTCGCGTTGATCATGCGGGGGCCGATCTCCGGCGGGGCGTCCTTGCGGCACCAGCGGGCGTTCATCGCCATCTTGGCCGGCGACATGGCGAAGCAGCGGGTGTCCCGCTCGCCGAACTTGAACGACGGCGCGATGAAGTCGGCGTCCCGGACGTAGGAGAGGATCTTGCGGGCCGCGTCCCCGGGCTGCTCGGTGCCCTGCTCGACGGCCTCGCACAGCTCCCTGGTGAGGTGGCCCATGCGGTTGAAGCCGGCGCTCACGGGCAGCGGGGACCCGGGGTGCCCGTGCTGCTCCAGCTCCCGGAAGACACCGTCGTCGCCGGTGCGCTCGAACCGGTAGTAGGCGTCCTCCAGCATGACGTTGCCGAGCATGGTGCCCAGCATCCAGGTGCGGTTGACGGCGTTCCACAGCTCGTAGTCGCGGAAGCCCACGAAGGAGCTGTAGACGATGTCGTCGTGGAAGTCGAACAGCCCCTGCTGGAGGTCCTCCAGGTAGCCGAACCGTTCCATGGACCAGTCGCCGTCCTTGCTGGCCGCGATGAGGCGCCAGCCGAGGGCGTTGACGAGTTCCATCGTGTTGGTGAGGCCGCGGGAGTACAGGGCGTCGATGAAGCCCGCCGCGTGCGAGGTGAGGCAGAACCGCTCGCCGACGACCTGCTTGGCCGAGTACTGGAGCCTGCCTGTCGACACCCAGGGGCGGACCGCCTTCGCCTGCCGGAACTGGTGCGCGATCTCCGGGAACCTGGCCAGGAAGTCGTCGAACTCCTGCTGCGGGGTGCGGTCGTCCTTGGGGTGGACGCGGGGGTCCAGGGTGAGGCCCACGCTGCACAGCGGGTTGAGGGAGTCCGCGTTGTTGTCGAAGGGGATGACCCACAGCCAGCCGCCGTCGAAGACGTGGTGCAGGGTGCCGTGGTGCCAGGGGTTGGGCTGGTCGTGCCTGCGGGCCGCCGGCGCCTTGTCGAACGCCTCGACGCCGATCATGTGGGTGAACAGGCAGCGGGAGTGGGTCCTCGCCCGGGTGGGCGTCTCGCGCAGGGCGAACTTCTCGGCGAGCGGCGAGCGGAAGCCGCTGCCGTCGACGACGTACTGCGCGCGGAACTCCTCGCCGGTGTCGGTGCGCAGGACCACGCCGGTGTCCGGATCGGTCTCGACGTCGACGATGCGGGTGCCGAGCCTCGGGTGGGCGCCGTACTTGACGGCCACGTGGAACAGGTACGCGTCGATGTCCTGGCGGAACAGGTGGGTCTCGGTGCGCAGGACGGAGGGGACCACCAGCTGGTTGATCTCCTGCCAGTTCTGCGCGGAGCCCTCGCGGTGGTAGACGAAGCCGAAGTTCTGCTTCTGGCCGCAGTTGCGCGAGACGTGCTCGCGGATGCCCTTGAAACTCGACAGCGCGCGCAGTTCGGGCACCTGGTAGCGGTCAGCGATGAGCCTGGTCATGCCCGAGGTGTAGGGGATGGTCGACTCGCCGACCGCGAACCGCGGGTGGGTTCCCGCGTCGAGGAGCAGCACCTTGACGCCGTTGCGGGCGAGGACGGCGCCCAGCATTCCTCCGGCCATGCCGCTGCCGAGGATCGCCACATCGTATGGGTCACTGCGCTTCATGGAGTTCCTGACCTTCCTCGTGGGTGGTGGCTGCCCGGGGCGGGCAGCGGGCCTGCGCGGTTCACCCGGCCAGCGCCCGGTCCTGGCGGAGCTCGCCGCGCGTACGGACGCCGAGCTTGCGGAAGATCCGTGTCAGGTGCTGTTCGACGGTGCTGACGGTGACGGCGAGCCGGGTGGAGATCTCCTTGTTGCTGAGCCCCTCGGCGACCAGCGAGGCAACCCGCTGCTCGGCCGGGCTGAGCAGGTCCAGGGCCGCTGTGCGCGCCGCGTCCCGGGCATCCGGCGGTGCGATCCGGGTCGGCAGCAGGTGCGTCAGCTCGGCGGCGAGGGCCGGTGCACCGCACTCGCCGGCCAGTCGCGCGGCCCTCTCCACGAGCGCGTGCGCCTCGGTGTCCCGGCCGGAGCGCAGATGCGCGACGCCCAGCTCGGCCAGTGCCCCGGCGAGCTGGAGCCGGTCCCCGGACTGCTCCAGGACGGCCGTGGCGCTCTTCAGCAGCGCTCCCCGCTGGGAGGGCCGGCCTGCGGCGGCCAGGACCCGCAGGGAGATGCCGCGGGTGCGCGTCAGCGCGTCCCCGGCCAGGTCGAGCTGCTGCCGGGCCAACGCGTGCGCCCGGCCGGTGTCGCCGAGGGCGAGGAGGGCACGCGCGGCGCCCGACCGCCAGGGGACGAGGGACGGCTGGTCCAGTCCCCATCCGCGCATCAGGGAACCGCAGTTGACGAAGTCGTCGTAGGCGGCGCGGGGTTGCTCGGTGGCGAGGTAGTGGTGTCCGCGGGCGTGCAGGTAGTACAGGCCGAACCGGCTGTCGAAGAGCCCTGCCGGAAGAGGCACTTCGAGGTACTCGGCAGCCGCGTCGCGGTCGCCGAGGTCGGTGTTGGCCTGGATCAGGTTGGCGAGCGGTCCGCCGATGCACACGCCCCAGCTCTCCGCGGGGATCAGCGCGAGGGCGGCCTCGGCGAGGGCGCGGGCCTCGTGCGGCTGGCCCTGGCGCAGGGCGATACCGGCCCGCAGCGAGGAGAACTCGGCGATCCACAGCGGGACCCGGCGACCGCGTGCCTCGGCGAGCCAGTGGTCGCACCACGCCGCGGCGGCCTCGGTCCGGTCCGCGAACAACAGCGCGGACACCGCGCACGTCAGCCACTCGTGGGTGCTGCGGCCCAGCCGCATGGCACGCATGGCCGCCTCCGCGCTGTCGACGACGCTCTGGCTCGGGCCGCCCCGCAGCACGTCGGAGAGGGCGGCGGCGCCACGGGTGCGCGGGTCGCCGGCGAAGGCGACGTGCC
>NZ_JBTYMC010000443.1:0-4171 GCF_054880855.1 Streptomyces sp. S6
GGCGCACGCGAACGAGCCGACGGGCGGGCCGACGCTGCTGGCGCTGGCGGAACGGGTGCAGCGGGAGCGGCGGCTGCGCACCGGCAGGTCGTGGCACTTCCTGGTGTGCGCGGACCCGGACGGCGCGAGCCTGCACCGCACACCGGCGCCGCGCAGCCTGCTGGAGTACCACCTGGGCTTCTTCCGGCCGGCGGGCCCCGAGCAGCCGGAGTGGTCGCCCGCGGCGCTCCCCCCGGACCGGCTGCCGCCCGAGACCCTCACGCTGACCGGCGTCATCGACGAACTGCGGCCCTACCTCCAGGTGTCGCTGCACGGCACCGATCTGGGCGGCAGCTGGGTGCAGCTGACCCGGGACATCCCGGGGCTGGCGGCGCCGTTCGCGCGGTCGGCGGCACGCCTGCGCATCCCGGTGGAGACGGGCGCCTCGGACGCGGCGGGCTGGCCGGTGTCGGGGCCCGGTGTGCACGTGATGCCGGGCCCGGGGGCGGGCGCGGCGTACCCGAGCATGCCGGACGACGCGCGCAACAGCACCTGGTACCGCACGCACCGCTACGGCGGGCTCACGGCGGTCGTGGAGGTGCCGATGTGGGCGAGCGACCTGGTGGACGACCGGGCGCCCCACCCGGACCCGCCGACGGCACTGCGGCAGTTGGCGCGCAGGCTGCTGGACGACGCGCGGCTGGTCGAGGAGGTCCAGCAGGAGGCGCTGCCCCGGCTCGGCGGCCCCGAGGGGCCCCTGCTGCGGGCCGCGCGGTGGGGCCTGGACCTGGTGCCGGGGCTGGCCGCCGACTGGACCCACGAGGCCCCGGCGGACACCATACGGGCCTATGTCAGCAGTGTCGACGCGTTCGCCCGGCGGGTGCCGCTGCGGGCGGCGGCGATGCTGCTGCGGGTGCTGCGCGAGCACGACGACCGCGCGGCGCCCCGGCTGGAGCGGCTGGTGCGGGTGTGGAGCGCGTCCTTCGCGGACCAGTTCCACGCCCGCTGGGTACCGCTCCCCCACCAGGTGGAGCACCAGTCCCGCACGGTGGTGGCGGCGGCGCTGCACGCGCGCGGGAGAGCGGCTTAGGGGGTGTACGGCTTACCGGTCCAGGGTGAACACGGCACCCGTGGCCGCCCCCATCTCGCACTTGTTGCCGAACGTCTCCCGGTACTGGACGGGCCGCCCGTTCCACTGCCCGCGCGCGGAGGCTGTGACGGGGGCGTATTCGAGCGTGCACATGACGTCCTGCGCCGGGATGCTCCGGATGTCGCCGCGGGCCTCCCGCAGTTGGGCGCAGGCTTCGGCGGCGTGCGCGTGCCCCTGGGGGACGTCGTTGCACAGCAGGAGGGTGCCCCGCGTGTCGCTGGAGTGGCCGTCGCCCTTGGTGACGCTGATCTGGAGCCAGTTGCCGGGCAGGGCGGCGCCCTGGACGGCGTTCGCGGGGGCGGTGAGGGCCGTGAGGAGCAGGGCCGTGGCGAGGACGAAGAAGCGTGTCATGCCGTAGGCATCGGCACGCGCGCGGGCCGGCCCCACCCCACTCACCCGATCGTGCGCCGCCGTCAGTCGGCCGCGAGGCGGAACTCCACCCGGCCGAAGGAGATCTGGTCGCCCTCCCGGACGAGCGCGGCGCCGATCACGCGCCGCCCGTTGACGGTGGTGCCGTTGGTGGAGCCGAGGTCGCGCAGCACCCACATGCCGCCCTGGTGGCTGAGTTCGGCGTGCACCCGGGACACCGTCTCGTGGGTGAGGCGCAGCCCGTTGGCGGGGTCCCTGCCGATCCGCAGAGGGTGTCCCGAACCGGGCATGGGGAGCAGGAGTTTGGGGAGCCGCTCGGCCCGCCAGGCGTTGCGCAGCCGGAACGTGAAGCCGGAGACCGCCTCGACGCTGCCGAACACCATCCGCGACAGCCGCTTCTCGCGCGGCAGGTCGGCGGTGAGCGCGGCGAGTTCGTCCGAGCGGCGCGCGGAGAGCGCCAGTTCCATGCGCCGGATGAACGTGTCGTGCGACAGGCGGCCCATGGCGACGCCGTCCCGCAGCACCTTCAGCGCCTTGTCGCGCTCCACGTCGGAGAGCCGCGCGGGGTACGTGTTGAACTCGAAGGACGACGTCACGCTGGTGATTGTCTTTCAGTAGCCCCCGGGTGTCCAGAAAACCGGAGAACGGCTGTTCACGCGCGCGTGGGCGACGGTTTCCGTTCCGGTGAACGCGTTACCGGGGCGTACCGGGCGGCGATGGCCCACGATGGACGGGCCACCGACGAAGGGGAACCGTCCGTGCAGTTCGAGGTGTGGGCACCGCAGGCCGGCCGCGTGACACTCCACACGCGCCCCGGCGACACAGACGCAGACGGCGGCACGCGCGCGCTGGAGCCCGATCCGCAGCGCGCGGGATGGTGGACGGGCGAGGCGGACGCGGCCGACGGCACGCGGTACGGCTTCGCGGTGGACGACGGTCCCGTGCTGCCCGACCCGCGCTCGCGCCGTCAGCCGGACGGCCCCGACGGGCTGAGCGCCGTCGTCGACCAGGGCGCGTACGCGTGGCGTGTGCCGTGGCCGGGGCGCGCGTTGCAGGGGGCGGTGCTGTACGAGCTGCACGTCGGCACGTTCACCCCTGAGGGCACCCTGGACGGCGCGGCGGACCGCCTCGGGCATCTCGCCGCCCTGGGCGTCACACACGTCGAGCTGATGCCCCTGTGCCCGTTCCCGGGGACGCACGGCTGGGGCTACGAGGGCGTGTCCCTGTGGGCCGTCCACGAGCCGTACGGCGGCCCCGAGGCGCTGAAGCGGTTCGTGGACCGGGCGCACGAGCTGGGGATCGGGGTGGTCCTGGACGTCGTCCACAACCATCTGGGGCCCTCGGGGAACCATCTGCCCGCGTTCGGGCCGTACTTCACGGACACGCACCACACCCCGTGGGGGGCCGCCGTCAATCTGGACGCGGCCGGGTCGGACGAGGTCAGATCGTTTCTGCTGGGCAGCGCGCTGGCGTGGCTGCGGGACTTCCGGCTGGACGGGCTGCGGCTGGACGCGGTGCACGCGCTGCGGGACACGCGCGCGTACCCGTTCCTGGAGGAGCTGTCGGCGGCCGTGGACGTGCTCGCCGCCGAGTCGGACCGGCCGCTGTTCCTGATCGCCGAGTCCGATCTGAACGACCCCCGGGTGATCGCCCCGCGCGAGCGGCACGGCCTCGGGGTGCACGCGCAGTGGAACGACGACTTCCACCACGCGCTGCACTGTGCGCTGACCGGGGAGTCGCAGGGGTACTACGCGGACTTCGCGCGCGCCCCGCTCGCGGCGCTGGCCAAGACGCTGACGGGCGGGTTCTTCCACGACGGGACGTACTCGACGTTCCGGGGGCGGCGGCACGGCCGTCCCCTGGACCGCTCCCGGACGGCCGCTCACCGGCTCCTCGGCTACAGCCAGACGCACGACCAGATCGGCAACCGCGCGCAGGGCGACCGGCTCTCCGCGTCCCTCTCCCCCGGGCTGCTGGCGTGCGCCGCGGCCCTGACCCTGACGGGGCCGTTCACGCCGATGCTGTTCATGGGCGAGGAGTGGGCCGCCTCGACGCCCTGGCAGTTCTTCACCGACCACACCGACCCGGAGCTCGCGGAGGCCGTCCGGCGGGGCAGGCGGCGGGAGTTCGCGGCGCACGGCTGGGCCGAGGAGGACATCCCCGACCCGCAGTCGCCGGCCACCCGCGACCGCTCCTGCCTGAACTGGCCGGAGCGCGAAAAAGAGCCCCACGCGCGCGTCCTGTCCTGGTACCGCGCCCTCATCGCCCTCCGCCACACCCACCCCGACCTCACCGACCCCGACCTCACCGACCTCCACATCGCCTTCGACGAGACCGCCCGCTGGCTGGCCTTCCGCCGGGGTGACGTCCGCGTGGCGGTCAACCTGGCGACCGCCCCGGCGGACATCCCGCTGGGCCCCCGCCCGGCCCGCGTCCTGGCCTCCTGGGGCCCTGCGGAGCCGCCGGGGGCCGACGGGCTCCTCCGAGTCCCCGGGGAGTCGTGCACAGTGCTGGAACAGGACTGAGGGGGCACGGTTCCGGGGTGTGTATGCGCCGGGGCGATCGCGGCAGCCCGCTCCCAGCCGCAATAGCGTGCATCAAGCCTCAGTAAAGCGCCCTGACCTGCACTTTTGATCTTTCTTTTGCCAATCGCTTTACCTTTCCTTGGTGATT
>NZ_JBTYMC010000444.1:0-4151 GCF_054880855.1 Streptomyces sp. S6
CGGCGGGCGGCGCGGTTCGCCGCGCGGCCTCCGGGGCGGGGGGCGACGGGGTGGGCCGCGTCCGGGTGGGCCAGGTCGTCGTGAGGCGCGTCGGGGTGGGTCTCCTCCTGGCCGTCGAGGAGGAGCGGGGGCAGCTCGCCCGTCTCGGTGAGGGAGGTCTCGGTGAGGGAGGCCGCCTCGAACGTGCCGGTCGGCTGCTGGTCGAAGGGGAGGTCCTGGTCGGGAAGTTCGTCGTACGCGGTGCCGGTTGTGTCGTGAACGTCCGGCGTGCTCGCGGAGTTCCACTCCGTCGCGTCGTACGCGCCCGTGTCGAACGCCTGGGTGCCCCACTCCCACTGCTGGGTCTGGTCGGCGCTGCCGCCCGTCTGTTCAGGGGGGAGCCAGGTGCGGGTGTCCCACTGGCCGCTGCCGTCGGGCGCGGGGGACTGCGCCGGGATGGCCGACAACTGCTGGTAGTCGGCCTGCCAGCCGGTCGTGTCGTACGCGCCCGTGTCGTAGGCGGCGTGGTGCTGGGCCGCGTACGGGTCGTAGTTCAGGGTCTGGTGAGCACCCGTCGGCCAGGCGCCGGTGTCGTAACCGCCGGTCGCGTAGGTGCCGGTGTCGTAGCCGCTGTAGGGCGAGGGGGTGGTGGCGGTGAAGTCGTCGTACGGGGCCTCCTGGGTGCCGTACGACGCCGAGTGCGCCGGGTCGGCGTCGGAGGCCGGGGCCGGGGTGGTCAGGATCCCCGACGGGTGACGATCGTTCACCAACTTCTCTTTCGCCTCGACAACAGGGGCTGCCAGAGCAGTGCGGTGACTGTACCCGGCGGTACGCGGGCACGACAATCTTCGCCGGGTTTCACCCTTGCGGGAAACGGGCATTCGGCCCTGTTTCGGGGGAGGGTGGGCGCGGGTTTGGAGTTGTGTTCGAAAGGTGTTCGAGGGGGGGTGGGGCTTCCGGGGTGCGGGGCTGTCCGCTCAGGCGACCGTCAAGCCGTTTCGCGGTGTGCCGGACGACGCGTGCGGCAGGTCCGTGTCCAGTGCTTCCCTGACGCTCGCGGCGACGGCCGGATGCACGGGGAGGGCGAGGTGGCCGATGCCGGTGACCCTGATGTTGCGCACCAGCAGGTCGGGGTGGTCGACGGACGCCGTCTCAGGCGGGTCCATCACCTGGTCGAGGTCGCTCCAGAAGCTCACGAAACGCGTACGGCAGCCCGGTGCGGGCCCCTTCAGCTCCTTTAGGACCGGCGAGCCGGGGCGCATCTGGCGCACGATCGGGTGCGCGTTCGCCAGCGGGACGGCGCGGGTGCCGGCGTGCGGGGTGCCGAGCGTGACCAGCGTGCGGACGCGGGTGTCGCCGCCGAGGCGCTGCACGTAGTAACGCGCGATCAGGCCGCCGAGACTGTGGCCCACGACGTCCACCTGAGGGCTGCCCGTGCGGGCGCAGATGTCCTCTATATGACGGCCGAGGAGGTCCGCGGCGGTGCGGATGTCGCAGGTCAGAGGGGAGTAGTTGAGCGAGGTGAGCGGGCGGTCGCCGTGTTCGGCCAGGGCTCGGCGCAGCAGGACGAAGACCGAGCGGTTGTCGATGAAGCCGTGCAGGAGGACGACCGGGGGGCGGGGCGGGGCCGGCAGCCTGGGGGCGCCGGGCGGGTCGTCGGTCGGCGGGGGTGTGGGCGGGCGCTCCTGGGTGATGCCGGTGGGATAGAGGAGGAGGTGACCGGCGAGGATCGCCAGCTCCAGGGCGGTCGCCTTGAGGAGAGCTGTGGAGAGGGTGGTCAGGCAGGCCGGGAGGAGGTGCTTGAGGGGGTGGGGTTTGTGGGGGAGCGGGGGGTCCTGGGAGGAGGTCGGGTTCGGGAGTCGGAGGGCGGGGGCCGGGGTGGTGGGATGCGGAACCTGGGCCTGCGCGGTGGGAGCCTGGGCCTGTGCGGCGTGTGTCATGGCCGACCTCCTGTCGGCGCACGGGAGGAACGGCTCCGTTCCCCCGTGTGCCCTCGGCGGGAGGCCGGGCGGAGGAGGGTCGGTGAGGCGCTGGGGCGATGAGGAGGGGCGGCCGGGCGGCTCGGGTGGTGGTGAGGGGTGCCGGTGGTGCGCGGTGCGTGAACTGCTGCCCGTGACGCGGCGAGGCTCCTTGCCGGTGTTGGCGACGAGGCTTCCCCGCTTGTCGTGCCGTACCTGCTCTGCTCGTGCCCATCGTGCCTGCGCCGACTCGCCGTACCGCCACGCCGCGCGGCCTCGGCGCGGCGGTACGGCGACCTCGTTGCGGCTCCCGTTGCGCTTGTTCCCCGTGTGGTGAGGGGAGCGGCGCGCTGTGAACGTGTCCCACTGTGTGATGTGCCCCTCGCCCTTCGCCGTGAAACGGCTGGTTACGGGAAGCTGTAGGAAACGTCCGTTCACTTCTTGGACTCGGGTGAGGCCGGGGCGTTCGGGCCGGGGTGGCGCCGGTGAGGCGGTTCCTTCAGGGAGGCAGGGATGGGTGTGGTGGCCGGGCGGGTACGTGTCGTGGTGGCCGAGGCGGGGGCCGACGGGGACGGCCGTGAGGGCGAGGCCGTCGCGCGGGCGCTGCGTGACGCCGGCGTCGAGGTCGTCCACGCAGGGTTCCGGCAGACCCCCGACCTGGTCGTCCGCACCGCCGTCCAGGAGGACGCGGACGCGATCGGGCTGTTCGCCCCCGCCGATGCGGTCGGTCTGTTCACCGCCGTCCTCGACCTCCTCCGGGAGCACGAGGCCATGGACATCCTCGTCTTCGGCGGGGGCGCCGTCCCCGAGACGGACGTTCCGGCGCTCAAGGGGAAAGGGGTCGCGGAGATCTTCGCGACCGGGGTCGCGCCTCGGTCGGTCGCGGAGTGGGTGCGGGGGAACGTGCGGCAGTACGAGGGGTGAGGGGGCGCCGGGGTCTTTCGGGCTGCCCCGGAGTTCTGCGGCCGTCGGGAGAAGGGATGATCGCCCGGCGCCCGGCCGCGGGAAGAACGCCGCTTCGACGGCACCCCTCAGCGGGTTCACTTTCTTGACGACGCGGAAGAAGAGGAGGACGACGGCTCCCCACAGGCGAGGCATCCGCCGGTCAGCTGTGGCAGCGCGGGGCGGCGTACTCGCGACGCCTCTCCCCACCACCTGGCCCTGGCGAGGCTCCTGCCGGGAGCGGCGCGTCTTGCCGTCGGCTGCCTCGGGGCGGGCTGTCTCCGCACGGTCGCTCCTCACGCCCGCCGCCTTGAGCTGCGATGTCCCCACACGGTCTCCCCGCGCACCGACCGCCCTTACGAGGCGCCCTCCCGCTTCGGCTGCTCCCGCGCGACCACCCCTCATGCTGACCGCTCCCGCCCAGCTCACCCCCAAGTCGGCTGCCCTCTCTCCGGCCGCCCTTGCCTGATTCCCCCTCGGCTCGGCAGCCCCCTTGTGACGCTCCCTCGTCTCGGCCGCGCCCGTTCGGCTCGCCCCAAGTCGGCTGCCCCTTTCCCAACTACCCCCGCCCGGTTGCCGTTCGCGCTGGCCGCCCTTGCCTGATTCCCCCTCGGCTCGGCAGCCCCCTTGTGACGCTCCCTCGCCTCGCCCGCGCCCGCTCGGCTCGCCCTCATGCTGACCGCGCCCGCCCAGCTCACCCCCAAGTCGGCTGCGCCTTTCCCAACCACCCTCGCCCGGTTGCCGTTCGTGCTGGCCGCGCCTGCCCGACTCCCCCTCGACTCGGCCACCCCCGCTCGACCCGCCCTCATACCGGCCGCCTCACCCCACCCACCCCCGCGCCGCCCCTTCACACCGGCTCCAGTTCTCGCCGCATCTCCCCGCGCAGCCTCAGTGTCGCCGCGAGCCGCTGGAATGCCTCTGCCCAGTAGCTTCCGGCGCCGGGGGCGGTGTTCTCGGACTCTTCCGGGATGGCGAGGAGGGCGTCGAGGCGGGTGGCCTCCTCGGGGGCGAGGCAGCGTTCGGCGAGGCCCATGACGCCGCTGAAGCTCCAGGGGTAGCTGCCGGCGTCGCGGGCGATGTCCAGGGCGTCGACGACGGACCGGCCGAGGGAAGGCGCCCAGGGGACCGCGCAGACGCCGAGGAGTTGGAAGGCCTCGGAGAGGCCGTGCGCCGCGATGAACTCGGCGACCCAGTCGGCCCGTCGAGGCGGAGGCAGGGTGCCGAGGAGCCGTGCGCGCTCGGCCAGGGACACGGCGCCGGGCCCGCCCGCAC
>NZ_JBTYMC010000445.1:0-4073 GCF_054880855.1 Streptomyces sp. S6
GACGGCGTCGCCGTCAAGTTCGGCTCCGGCACCGGGAATCTGATCACCGGAGCACGTCTCTACAACAACTCGGATGACGGGATCGACCTCTGGTCCTTCTCCTCGCCGGTCGCCGCCGGCGGGGGTGCGCGGCGGTTCGTCGCCGGGTGCGCGGTGCGGCTCGGGGTGGTGACGGGGGTGGCGCTCGCCGTGCTGGCGTGGGTGACGGTGGTGTCGGTGGACGCCGGGTTGTCCGTGCTGGGGGTCGACGCGGTGGGGGCGGGGCTCGAACTGCGGGGGGATGTGCTGGTGGCGGGGTTGCTGGGGGTGGCGTGGGGGGTGGGGGCCGGGGCGCTGGGGGCGTGGCTGGCGTGGGTGAGCGGGGCGGCGGGGAAGGGGGCCGCTCGGGTGGTGGAGGGGGGTGGGGGGTTCGGTGGTTCCGGTGGCGGTTCCGGGGAGGGCGGGCCTTATGCGCCTCGGCCCTCGTACCGGGCGCCGCATCCGGAGACGAACCCCTATCTGCGGAAGCCGGAGGTGTGACAGGTACGCGGCGAGCGGTGAATATGCCGGGGTCGGCCGGGTGTAACCCTCCCGTCGTCCACTGTTCCCCGTCCGACAGCCGGACCGGGGCGGCACGCCCCACGACGTGCCGGTTACGGTGTAGGGACCATGAGCGATACGCAGACGCAGGCTCCGTCCTCTGACGTCCCCACTCTTCTCGTCAAGATCTTCGGCAAGGACAGGCCGGGCATCACGGCCGGACTGTTCGACACGCTTGCCGCCTACTCGGTCGACGTGGTCGACATCGAGCAGGTGGTGACGCGGGGCCGAATGGTGCTGTGCGCGCTGGTCACCGAGCCGCCGCGCGGCCTGGAGGGCGAGCTGCGGTCGACCGTCCACAGCTGGGCCGAGTCGATGAAGATGCAGGCCGAGATCATCTCCGGCCTCGGCGACAACCGCCCGCGTGGCCTCGGCCGCTCGCTCGTGACGGTCCTCGGGCACCCCCTGACGGCGGAGGCGACGGCCGCGGTCGCCGCGCGGATCACGAAGGCCGGCGGCAACATCGACCGCATCTTCCGGCTCGCCAAGTACCCCGTCACCGCGGTGGAGTTCGCGGTGTCCGGCGTCGAGACGGAACCGCTGCGGACCGCGCTGGTGACGGACGCGGCGGCGCTCGGCGTGGACATCGCGGTCGTCGCGGCCGGACTGCACCGGCGGGCCCAGCGGCTCATCGTCATGGACGTCGACTCGACGCTCATCCAGGACGAGGTCATCGAACTCTTCGCGGCGCACGCCGGCTGCGAGGACAAGGTCGCCGAGGTGACGGCCGCCGCGATGCGGGGCGAGCTGGACTTCGAGCAGTCGCTGCACGCGCGTGTGGCGCTGCTCGCCGGGCTCGACGCGTCGGTGGTGGAGAAGGTCCGCAGGGAGGTCCGGCTGACGCCGGGCGCCCGGACGCTGATCCGTACGCTGAAGCGGCTCGGCTATCAGGTCGGGGTCGTCTCGGGCGGGTTCACGCAGGTCACGGACGATCTGATGGAGCGGCTCGGGCTGGACTTCGCGCAGGCCAACACCCTGGAGATCGTCGACGGGAAGCTGACCGGGCGGGTCACCGGGGAGATCGTCGACCGGGCGGGCAAGGCGCGGCTGCTGCGGCGGTTCGCGGCGGAGGCGGGGGTGCCGCTCGCGCAGACCGTCGCCATCGGGGACGGCGCGAACGACCTGGACATGCTGAACGCGGCCGGTCTCGGCGTCGCCTTCAACGCCAAGCCGGTCGTCCGCGAGGCCGCGCACACCGCGGTGAACGTGCCCTTCCTCGACACGGTCCTCTACCTGCTGGGGGTCACCCGCGAAGAGGTCGAGGCGGCCGACACGCACGACGAGGACTAGGACTGAGCAGTCGGCTTTTACGAGAGCCCGGTGCCGCTGTGAGCGGGACCGGGCTCTCGGGGTTCCGGGGCGCTTCGGGCCGTGGCCGGTTCGGCCGGCTCGGCTGGTTCGGCTAGTTCGGCGCCCAGAACTCGGTCAGCTTGCCGACGCCGTGCTCGACGCTCTTCCAGGAGCCCTCGAAGGTGAGGACCGCGAAGGCGGAGGTGGGGAAGCCGGCGCGGTTCATCCGCGCGAGGGTGTCGCCCTCGGCCTCTCCGGCGAGGGCGTCCGCGAGGGCGTGGATGCCGGGGTTGTGGCCGATCAGGATCAGCTCACGCACGTCGTCCGGGGTCTCGTTGAGGACCGCGATCAGTTCGCCGAGGGACGCCTCGTAGATCCGCTCCTCGTAGACCGTCTTCGGGCGCTCGGGGAGTTCGTGGACCGCGAGTTTCCAGGTCTCCCGGGTGCGGGTGGCGGTGGAGCACAGAGCCAGGTCGAAGCTGAATCCCGCGTCCGCCAGTCTGCGGCCCGCGACGGGGGCGTCCTTGCGGCCACGCTCGGCGAGGGGCCTCTCGTGGTCGTCGCCGTCGTTCCAGTCGGCTTTCGCGTGTCGGAGGAGGACGATCTTGCGGGGTTCTTCAACGCTCATGCTTTCCAGCTTCGCATGAAACAGGCCACCGGGCTCGGGTAGTTGACAGGTGGGGTTGCGGGGACTCGGGAGGTGTGCGACCTGCGTGGAAGGCGCGCGGGAGCGACCGGCCGGGCTAACTCGCCATCAACTGCTGGACGCGCTCGACGAGTTGGGTCAGGGTCGGGTGCGAGGCCGCCGCCTGGGCGTCGGAGGGGTCGAGGACGAGGCCCAGCAGGGTGAAGAAGGCCAGGACCGGGAGGGCGATGGCCCACCAGGGGATGCGGGTGTCCGAGCCGCCCGTGGTCGCCGGGTGGGGGCGGGTGTGGGAACGGGCCGGCATGGTTCCTCCGCAGCGCTTCGAGTGGTCCCGTGGCCGCTGTTCGCGGCCACAACTCGAAGGTACGCAGTGTGCAAGCCCTCGCCCATCCGGACTTCCACCCACTTCACCCTGACCCTGACCCCCTAGGGGATGGGGGGTTACCCCCACCCTTCCGGGGGCTCGGGACCCCTCTGGATCAGGGCGAGGCGATCGTGGCGATGACGGCGATCACGACGAAGATGGCGAGGAACGAACCGAAGACGATGAGCATCTTCCGCTGGCCGTTCTGCGGATTCGGGTCGAGCAGAGGCATACGACCAGTTTCGCACCCGGTGATGTCCGGGGCCGGGTCGGGGTGGGCCGGGGGCCGTGGGAGGGGGTTCGGGGAGTCAGGGTTCTCTCAGGGTCGGGTCAGGGTCGCAGGGCGATTCGGGGGTGCGGGGCGATTCGGGGGAGGGCGGGGGCCGTCGTCCCCGTCAGCGCGCCAGCTCCTCCTCGACCGTGCGGTTGCGGCCCGCCAGGACGCCGACCGCCGTCTGGGGGATCAGGAGGAGGGCCAGCAGGATCAGGGGGACGTGCCAGCCGCCGGTGGCCTGGTAGAGGACGCCGATGAGGAGGGGGCCGGGGATGGAGATGAGGTAGCCGGTGCTCTGGGCGAAGCCGGAGAGCTGGGCCACGCCCGCGCCGGTCCTCGCGCGCATGCCGACCATCGTGAGGGCCAGCGGGAAGGCACAGTTGGAGATGCCGAGGAGGAGGGCCCAGGCCCAGGCGCCGTCGGCGGGGGCGACGTACAGGCCCGCGTATCCGGCGAGCCCGCAGGCGCCGAGCGCCACGACGATCGGGCCCTGGTGGGGCAGCCGCGTCGCGAGCCGGGGGATGACGAACGCCAGCGGCACCCCGAGGACCATCGTCACCGCGAGCAGCAGCCCCGCGGTGCCCGCCGACACCCCGGCGTCCCGGAAGATCTGCGCCATCCAGCCCATCGTGACGTACGCGCCGGTGGCCTGGAGCCCGAAGAAGACGGCGAGCGCCCAGGCGGTACGGCTGCGGGTGATCCGGAGGGGGGCCGGTTCAGCGGCGGGTGTCGCCTCCCTGCCGCCGGACGCCCTTTCCGCGCGCGCGGGCACCGGTGCCCCACCGGAGGACTCGGGTTCTGACGCCGTACGCGCGCGTGCACCCGCGCCGGACGCGTCCCTCTGCCCCACATCCTCCCGCGCGCGTGCCCCGCTCCCCCGCCCCAGCAGCACCCACGGCACCACGGCCACCCCCGCGACC